>DASUGR010000161.1:0-8238 GCA_036273915.1 Planctomycetota bacterium
GCCTTCCCGATCCAGCCGGTGTACTTCTGGGACGGGCGCGCGAGCACGCTCGCCGAGCAGGCGAAGGGCCCGATCACGAACCCGATCGAGATGGGCAACACCGCGGAGGGCTGCGTGAAGACCGTCTCGGACATCGAGGGCTACAGAAAGATCTTCCGCCAGGTGTACGGAGAGCCCGAGCCGACCTTCGACCGCATCGCCGACGCGATCGCGGCCTACGAGGCGACGCTCTTCTCCGGCAACTCCGTCTGGGACCGCTACCAGAACGACGACGAGGCGACGATCGACCCGGTGGTGAAGCGCGGCGCGGAGCTCTTCCACGGCAAGGCGCAGTGCAACCAGTGCCACCTGGGCTTCAACTTCACCGACAGCCAGTTCCACAGCCTCGGCGTGGGCTGGGACGCGAAGGCCGACGCGTACAAGGACGAGGGCCGGAGCAAGATCACGGGCAAGGCGGAGGACCTGGGCGCCTTCAAGACGCCGACGCTCCGCGACGTGACCCGTCACGCGCCGTACATGCACGACGGCTCGATCGGAACGCTCGAGGAGGTGATCGAGCTCTACAACCGGGGCGGCGAGCCTGGCGCAAGGAACCTCTCGCCGAAGGTGAAGGAGCTTCACCTCACGAAGGACGAGGTGAAGGCGATCGTCGCGTTCCTCGAGGCGCTCACGGGGGACAACGACTACAAGGACGCGCCGCCGCGGTCCATGCCGCAGTAGGTTCGAAGGGAGGGGGCGCGGGGGAGGGGCGCCCCCTCCCCGGAGCCCCTCCCCTTCCCGGCTCGCTACGCGCGCGCCTTCGCCGCCGGGATGTGCGGCACGATCAGCCGGCGCAGCTCCTTCTCGTCGTGGAGCGTGTAGTCCTTGTCGAGGCTCACCACGACGTGCCGCGCCACCGGCTCCCGGAGCGTTTCCCGCAGGTAGCCGAGGAACCGCGGAGGCGCCACGAGGACGAGGCGCGTGAAGCGGTGCTCGTCGCACCCCTTCTGGAGCACGTGGGAGAGGCGCTCGGCGAACCGGTGCGACTCCTGCTCCGCCGGGTCGGTGTGCTGCGACAGGGGCGGGCCGATCTGGCGCTGCCGCCCCGCGCGGTCGGACACGAGATCGCTCGTGCGCGCGCGGCCGAGCGGGTGCTCGATCTCTTCGAGGAGCCGCCACGGCGCGTCATCCTTGTCGAACGAGAACACGCGGGCGCGGCTGGCGTCGCCGACCAGGATCCATGTCGTTCCCATGCGGCACCTCCCCGACGGCTCATCGTACCCCCTCGGCCCAGCGCACGAGGCCGAGGAGGTTCACGAGCGCGTAGACGAGCCCGCTCACGAGCGCGGAGCAGGGGATCGTGAGGAGCCAGGCCACGACGATGCGCTTCGCGACGCCCCAGCGGACGGCCTTCCAGCGCCGCACGGCCCCGACGCCCATGATCGCGCCGGCCACGGCGTGCGTCGTGCTCACCGGGATGCCCGCGTGCGCGGTGCCGAAGAGCACGATCGCGCTCGACGTCTCCGCGCAGAACCCCTGCGGCGGCCGGAGCTTCGTGAGGCGCGTCCCCATCGTGCGGATCACGGCGGCGCCGCCGACGAGCGTGCCGACGGCGATCGCGGCGTGCGCCGCGAGCACGACCCAGTAGGGCACGTGGAACTCGCCGCCCCTGAGCACGAGGTCCTCCGTCTTCGTGCACGCGCCGAGCGCCAGCGTGATGATGCCCATCGTCTTCTGCGCGTCGTTCGCGCCGTGCCCGAGGCTGTAGGCCGCGGCGCTCGCGAGCTGGCCCGTCCGGAAGAGGCGGTCGACGCGTCCCGGAAGGACCGTCCGGAAGGCACGATACACGAGCGACATGAAGATCGCCCCGCCGAGGAGGCCCAGCACCGGCGCGAGGAAGATGAAGAGGCCGATCCTGCCGATCTTCCCGAGCTGCAGGGCGTGGACGTCGAAGCCCGTGCTCACGAGGCCCGCGCCGATGATGCCGCCGATGAGGGAGTGGGAGACGCTGATCGGCAGGCCCCAGCGCGTGCAGGCGGCGGTCCACGCGATCGCGCCGATGAGCGCGGCGAGCACGAGCATCTGCGAGACGTGCTCGACCTTGAGGATGCCGCTGTGGATCGCCTTGGCGACGGCCGTGCCGAACACGAACGCCGCGACGAAGTTCCAGAACGCGGCCCACGCCACGGCCTGCCGGGGCGTGAGGATGCGCGTGGAGACGATCGTGGCGATCGAGTTCGCCGCATCGTTCATCCCGTTGTAGAAGTCGAAGACCAGCGCGAGGCCGATCGTCAAGAGGACGAGCTCGAACATGGGTCAGGAGTACTCGAGGAGTACGTTCTCGAGGTGGTCGGCGACGTCCTCGCAGCGGTCCGTCGCCTTCTCCACGTGCTCGTAGATCTCCTTCCACTTGAGGATCATGCGCGGATCCTGCTCGTCGCGGAAGAGCCCCGCGATCGTGGGACGCAGGATGTCGTCCGCCTCGTTCTCGAGGGTGTGCACCTTGACGATGCACTCGCGGAGCGCCTCCGGGTGGCGCAGGTCGTGCAGGAGGGCGAGCCCCTCGCGCAACGCCGCGATCTGCTTCTCGAGGACCACGAGCAGCGCGAGGAGCGGCGGCCGCGTCGTCCGGATCTCGTAGTGGTAGGTGCGCATCGCCGCGCCCTCGACGAGGTCGATGATGTCGTCCAAGCGCTTGCAGATCGTGTTGATCTCGTTCCGGTCGAGCGGGGTCACGAACGTGCGGTGGAGGTCCCCGATCGTGCCGTGCAGGAGCCTGTCCGCCTCGTGCTCGATGTCCTTCACGGCGGCGAGCCGCGCCTGCGCGTCTTCCGGATGGTCGAGCTGGGCGCGGAAGGCGGTGACGATCTCCTCGGCCTTCGCCGCGAGCACCTCCATCTGCTCGAAGAACGGATCCCTCTTTCGGCCGAGCCTCTTGAACAAGCGCCCTCCTTTGTAAAGACGGCATTCTAGGAGGGCGCGGGTCCGGGCCCTAGCGTCCGCGTCGACCGCAGGAGGGAGGCTTGGAGACCCCGATGCCCCTGTCCTGGCGGGTCGGGCGGCCCCCCGGCCCCCCCCGATTTCAGCGCCGGCGGCGCAGCATGTAGTGCTCGGCGATCGCGCTCCCGCCGGCATTCGTAAAGGTCACGTCGGTCCTGTTCACGAGGACCCACCCGCCCTTCGAGAGGAAGTCGAGGATCGACAGGCGATCCGCGGAGGAGCCGCGCTGGTCCGCCTGGAGGCCGATCGCGCCGAAGAGCCCGAGGGCCGAGTCGCGCTGGATCTCCTCGGCCGCGGTCGCCCACGAGAAACGCTCCCGGTGCTCCTTTGCCGACTCCCAGCGGATCCACTCGAGGACGCCGTGCTCCCAGACGACCTTCTCCTGGGCCTCCGCGGCGCCGCAGCCGATGCCCGCAACTGCGGCGAGAAGCGCCGCGACAAGAATCCGGTGCCGAACGTCCATGCATGTGCTCCTTCGGCCCGGATTCTCGCGGACAGGGCGCCGCCCGGCAATTCGCCGCGCGCCGCCCGGGCCGAGGCCTAGCCCCGGCCGGGGCGGAGGGGCTTATAGGCCGCGCGCTGCCGGTCCGGCGCGGGGGCCGGGGTCGCCGCCGGCTGCGGGGCCCGCGCAGGCTCCTCCTTCGCGGCGGGGCGCGGCGCCGCGGGCGCCGGCTTCGGCATCGGCGCGGGCGAACGCATCGCATCGGGCGTCGCGTTGCGCAGGAGCGCGCGCGACTCCGGCCTCGGGCGCGGCACCGGCGCGGGCGTCGCGTTGCGGGCGATGGCCGGCGGCTCCTTCTTCGGGAGGCGCGGCTCCGGCGGCGGGGACGGACGCGCGGCCGCCGGCGGATCGGACCGCGCGCCGGAGAGCGGGCGGTCCTGGTCCATGAGGAAGTCCTGCGCCGCGCGGCTGCCCGCCTCGACGATGCGCAGGTTCTCGTCGTCCCAGAAGTACATGACGAGGCGCACGAGGACCGCGTGGAGGAAGCTGCGCTCGCCGAGCACCTCGAGCCGCGTGCGCAGGCAGGCGAACTCCTGCCTCACCGCGTCCGCGCGCGTGCCGTTCGTGCCCTCGCGCGGCGCGCGAAGCTCGATCACCGCGACCTCGAGCCGGTCGAGCCGGCGCCGGTACTCCTGGATGCGCTCGCGCGTGAG
Source organism: Planctomycetota bacterium (assembly GCA_036273915.1). Classification (GTDB taxonomy): domain Bacteria; phylum Planctomycetota; class PLA2; order PLA2; family PLA2; genus PLA2. The sequence goes on from DASUGR010000161.1 coordinate 4,135, forward strand.
CCGCTGCTCGGGGACGTCGAGGAGATGCTTCTCGAGGTACGAGATCGCCTTCTCCTGCGCGGCGAGCACGCGGTTCGAGGGCCGCGCGGAGAGCTCCTCCTCGATGCGCGACGTCCACCGCTCGATCGCCGTGCACAGCTCGTGGCGCCCGGCGAGGAGGAGCGCTTCGCGGTCCCCGACCTCGCCCGGCACCGCCTCGGCCGTGATCTCGTAGGTCGGGACCTTGCCGTCCTCGCTCTTCCCGACGATCGCCGCCTTGAAGAAGAGTCCCGGCTGGTACCGGTACTTGATCTCGATCGTCACCTTCTCCGCGGAGGGCTGCTCCTCGCGGATCTCGAAGTCCCAGACCTCGAAGCCGGCGCGCGTCGAAAGAGCCTTCGTGATGCCGTGCTTGATTGCGGCTCTGAGCATTCCCTTACCTCGTGATGTCGAACCCGCTGCCTCTAAACCCCTTGCTCTAGCGGGTTTTTATCGGCGTTCCGGACGGGGACATTACGGCACCCCCCGGGGGGCAGGGGGAAGCAGAGGGGCTCCGGGGAGGGGCGCGGGCCTCGGGAGCCGCAGCGGCTTCGCTGCAAGTGCCTTGGCAACAGGAACTTCCGGTGAGGCGCAGGTGGCCCGGCGAGGCGCGAGGGGATCCGCGATCGGCCCGCGACGTCGGACGCCGCGCTCGACGCTGCACGCAATCGGTGCATCTTCCGGGAGCAGGTCGCCGGGGCGTCAAGTTCGGCCCGGCCCTTACAATCGCGCCCGTGAAGGGAGGGCGCCGCTTCGTCGCGGCGGGGCTGCTGCTCGCGGCCCTCGTCGCCGCGCAGGACGATCCCTTCGCGGGCCGGGAGAGCGAGGCGCTCGCCGACGCGCGCCAGCGCCTCGCGGCGCTGACGGACGCCGACGCGGAGTGGCGTGCCCCCGTCCGGCGCCGCATCGAGTTGCTCGAGGAGCTCCAGCGCAACGACGCGGACAGGAAGGCGCTGCCGTCGCCGGAGCAGGTCGAGAAGGAGCGGGCCGAGGCGCAACGCGGGATCGACGAGCTCTCGAGAGAGCCCGTGCCGACCGAGATCGGGCTCGCCTCGCCCGAGGCGGCCGCCCGGTACGACGCGGCCCTCGCCGAGGCGCGCAAGGCGCGGGACGCACGGCAGAAAGACGTGGAGACCCTGGCGGGACGCCGGGCCGGCGCCGAGGCGGAGCGGAGGGAGCTCTCCGCACGCGAGAGGGACGCGAGGACGGGGCTCGGGGAGCTCGCGAAGAGCGAGGACGAGCTCTCGCGCTACCGGGCGGACAACGCGCGCCTCGAGCTCCGGGTCGTCCGCGAGCGCAACGCGTTCCTCGACGATGCGGCGCCGATCCGCGCCGCCCGCGCGCCGGTCCTCGACCTCCAGCTGGAGCTCGCGCGCCTGCGCTGCGACGTCGCCGAGAAGGAGCAGAAGCTCGCCGCGGCCGAGGCGGCGCGACTCCGCGAGGCCGAGGCGGATCGGATCCGCGAGGCGGCCGAGGCCGAGGCCCGGCAGGCCGAGCTGACCGTGAACCCCATCGAGCGGTTCCGGCTGGAACGTTCCGCGGAGACCGCGCGGGTCCGCGCCGGGAACGAGGCCCTCCAGGGCCGCGCGGGCAGGATCCAGGCGTCCATCGCCGAGCGGAAGGAGCTCATGCTCCTCGCCGACCAGAGGCGCAAGGAGCTCGAGAGCCGGCTCGCCCGGGGCGACGAGGGGACGGCCGCGCTCCTCCGCGGCGTGCTCGAGCGCACGCGTCGCCTCCGGCAGATCCTGCGCACGGCCCTCGAGGATGCCTATGCCCGCAGCGAGGCGGTCCAGAAGGAGCTGGTCCAGGTGCTCGACCGGCTCTGGGAGCTCGAGCTTCCCGACGACGACAACCCGGTCCTCGAGCAGCTTCTCGCGAGCGTCGGCCCGTCCCGGCAGGACGAGGCGAAACGCGTGTTCCGCGAGTCCGTCCAGGGCACGGGTGGCGTGGTTTCGGCGCTCCGCGCGGAACGGACGACGCTCGAGCACCTGGAGAACCTCCTCGGGGAGTACACGACGCTGCTGCTGGAGCACGAGGCGAGGATCGAGGAGGTCCGCCTGTTCGTGGGCGACCGGATCCTCTGGGTACGGTCCGAGCCGCGCGTCGACGGCGACCTGCTCGCCGAGGCCGTAAGGGAACTCGTGACGCTCCCGGTCCCGTACGCGCGGGCACGGCTCTGGACCGAGACCGGGGTCACCAGGGCCGCGGCGCTCGCGGGGCTCGGCCTCGCGGCGTTCATCGTCTTCCTCCTCGCCGCGCGGCTGCGCGCACGAGGGCGCCCGGAGGCCCCGACCCCCGGGTGGCGGGCGGCGACCGGCCGCTGGATCCTGGGCCTCGTCGCGGCCGCGCTGCCCGCGGCAGCGCTCTACGGCGCCTCGCTCGGCGTGCGGGCCCTCGACCTGCCGGCGACGCTCGCCGGCCCGGTGCCGGTGCTGCTCGACCTCGTCGCGCTCCTCGTGCTGGTGCGGCGGGTCGCCGCCTTCCTCCTGCGGGAAGGCGGCCTCCTCGTCGCGACGGTGGGACTGCCCGCGCCCGTCGCCAAGCAGCTCCTCGCGAGCGTGCGGCTGATCACCATCGCGGCGCTCCTCCTGCGCGTGCCGGCCGCGGTGATCTCGGCGAAGCCGTTCGCGGCCACGGCGCTCCCTCGCCTGCTCGATGCCGCCTGGTACGCGACGCTGGGCTTCGCCCTCTACCTGCTCGTGCGGCGCCGGGGGGCGATCGTCCAGGATCTCACGCGCCCCGGGAGCCTCATGCGCGGGCTCTGGGCGCTCATGGGCATCGCGACGGTGCTCCTCACGGTCGCCGCGCTCGCGCTCGACCTCCTCGGCTACCGCGTCGGCTCCTCCTTCCTGATCCTCAACGTCGCCAGGACGGTCGGGCTTCTCGTCCTCATCGCGGGGTTCTACTCGAGCCTGCTCGCGCTCGTCGGGAAGGTCGCGGCGCGCGTGCGCAGCCAGGCGATGCGGAGCGAGGGCGCGGTCACCGCGTGGCAGATGTCGAGCGCGGTGGTCGGGCAGCTGACCCGGCTCGTCGCCGCGGTCGTCGCGGTCTTCGCCATCGTCCTCTTCCTGCGTTTCTGGGGCCTCTCCGGCACGCTCTCCCGCGCGCTCGGCGGCGTGCACCTGCTGGAGCTCGCGGGCGGCAACGCCGTGACCCTCTGGAACGCGATCACGGCGCTTCTCTGGGTGGTCGGCGGCCACTTCGTCGCGCGGAACCTCTCCGCCGTCTACGACACGATCATCTCCCCGCTCTTCCGGCAGACGGACGCCGCGGGACGCTACGTCTTCCTCGCCCTCTCGCGGTACGCGATCCTCGTCTGCGCGTACGGGTTCGCGCTGCTCACGCTCCAGGTGAGCTTCGCGAGCATCGGCTGGCTCCTCGCCGCGATCTCGTTCGGCGTCGGCTTCGGCCTCCAGGAGATCGTCGCCAACTTCGTGAGCGGCCTCATCATCCTGCTGGAGCGCCCGATCCGGGTCGGCGACTTCATCGAGGTGAACGGCAAGGTCGCGGTCGTGGACCGGATCAACATCCGCTCGACGACCGTGACCAACCTCGACCGGCAGACGATGATCATCCCGAACAAGGAGCTCATCACGCAGAACCTGACGAACTGGTCCCGCAACGACCGGCTCATGCGTCGCCAGTTCCGCGTGGGCGTCGCGTACGGGTCGGACGTCGAAAAGGTCCTGCGCGTGCTTGACGAGGAGGTCCGGCGGCACCCGCGCGTGCTCCGCGACCCGCCGCCGGCCATCCGGTTCGCGCAGTTCGGCGAGTCGAGCCTCGACTTCGACGTCTTCTTCTACGCGACGATCGACGACGGGCTCCAGGCGCTCGCGGACCTCCACCGGCAGGTCTACGAGCGTTTCGGGAAGGAGAGGATCGAGATCCCCTTCCCGCAGCGCGACCTCCACCTCCGCTCCGGGTGGGAGCAGCTCGAGCGCGGCGAGGGGAGGTAGCGCGGGATCGGGGGGGGGGCCGGGGGGCGGACGCCCCTCGCCGGCTACCCGCGCTTCTTCCCGAAGAACCGCTGCAGCAGCGCGGCCGACTCCGCCGCCAGCACGCCGGCGGTGAGCTCGAACCGGTGGT
>DASUGR010000162.1:0-3273 GCA_036273915.1 Planctomycetota bacterium
GCGCGCTGCTCGTCTTCGACGAGGTCCAGACCGCGCCCGCGCGCACCGGCCACTGGTTCGCCGGCGGCCTCTGGGACATGGAGCCGCACGTGATCACGACCGCGAAGGGCATCGGCGCCGGCTTCCCCGTGGGCGTCCTCCTCGCGCAGGGCTCCGTCGCCCAGACGGTCAGGACCGGCGACCAGGGCACGACGTTCGGCGGCGGCCCGCTCGCGTGCGCCGCGGTCGAGGCGACGCTCTCGGAACTCGAGGAGATCGACGCCCCGGCGCGCGCGCGCGCGATCGAGGAGCGCGTGCGGCGGCGCCTCCGCGGCCGCGAGGTGCTCGGGCACGGCGGGCTGCTCGGGATCCGCTGCCCCGCGAAGGAGACCGTGAAGCGGCTCCGCGAGGAGAAGCGCGTGCTCGCCGCCACCTGTCCGGGAGACGGCACGGTCATGCGCCTCCTTCCCCCGCTGACGATCCGGGACGCGGAGCTCGACGAGGGGCTCATGGCGATCGAGGCGGTGCTCTCGTGAACGGCCTCCTCGGCCTCGCGCAGCTCTCCGAGGACGAGACCCGCACGCTCCTCGACCTGTCCGACCGCTTCGCGCGCGACGGGATCCCGCCGGCGCGGCCGGGCAAGTTCGTCTGCGGCCTCTTCTTCAACCCGTCGCTCCGCACGCGCACGGCGCTCGAGGTGGCGGCCCTCTCCCTCGGCGCCCACTGCATCGTCCACGACGTCGGCGCGGGGGTCTGGAGGATCGAGACGCGCGACGGCGCCGTGATGGACGGGGTGGCGCAGGAGCACGTGAAGGACGCGGTCGGGAACTTTCTCTCGACCGCGGTGCAGGCGATCGGCGTGCGGACGTTCGCGGAGATCTCGCAGCCCTACGAGGAGAACCGGAAGGACCCGGTGCTCTCGGCGATCGTGCGCGCCTCGAAGGTCCCGGTCATCAACCTCGAGTCGGCGAACGAGCACCCGATGCAGGGGCTCGCGGACCTCCTCGTGCTCCGCCGCCACAAGGCGAGAAAGGTCGCGATCACCTGGGCCTACCACCCCCGCGCGCTCCCGATGGCGGTGCCGAACACGGCGCTCATCGGCTTCGCGCGGGCGGGCTACGAGGTCCACCTCTGCCACCCCGAGGGGTTCGACCTCGACCCCTTGGTGCACGAGCAGGCCGGCGGGGACGTGACGGTCTTCGAGGACATGGACGAGGGCATCAAGGGCGTGGACGTCATCTACGCCAAATCGTGGGGGGCGCGGGGGGAGTACGGCCCGAAGGGGCACGCGGAACTGCGCGTCCCGCACAAGGGCTGGATCGTGAACCGCGAGCGGCAGGGCAACGCCGCCTTCATGCACTGCCTCCCGGTCCGCCGCAACGTGGTCGTCACCGACGACGTGATCGACGGGCCCGACTCCTGGGTCGCGGAGCAGGCGCACGCCCGCGTGCTCACGCAGGCGGCGGTCCTCCACGAGCTTCTGTGAGGGCGACCTCCCCCCCGCGCCCCCCCTCTTCCGTTTTGCCCGCGGTATGATCCCCGCTTCGCACGCATGAACGGCCAGGACGTCGAGACCCTCCTCCAGGCGCTTCCCTACATCCGCGCGCACAAGGGCGCCACGTTCGTCATCAAATGCGGCGGCGAGATCGCCCGCGACCCGGACGCGCTCGACCGCCTCGCGGCCGACGTCGCGCTCGTGTTCCACGTGGGCGTGCGGCCGGTGCTCGTCCACGGCGGCGGGCCGCAGGCGAGCGACCTCCAGCGGCGCCTCGGCCACGAGCCGAACATCGTGCAGGGGCGCAGGATCACCGACGACCAGACGCTCGAGGTCGCGAAGATGGTCTTCGGCGGCCAGATCAACATCGACATCCTCGGCGCGCTGCGGCACCACGGGATCCAGGCGGTCGGCGTCTCCGGCGTCGACGGCGACCTGATCCAGGCGGTGCGCCGGCCCGCGACCGACGTGACCGACCCGAAGACGGGCGAGACGACGCAGGTCGACTGGGGCCACGTCGGCGACATCGTGAGCGTCAACACGCGGCTCCTCCAGCGGCTGCTCGACGACGGCTACGTGCCCGTGCTCTGCTCGCTCGGGAGCGACCGCGCGGGGAAGGTCTACAACATCAACGCGGACACGGTCGCCGCGCGCGTCGCCGCGGACATGAAGGCGGGGAAGCTGATCCTCCTCACGGACGCGCCCGGGCTGCTCGCGGACCCCGACGACGAGGAGAGCCTCATCTCCCACATCACGGCGGGCAAGTGCGAGGAGATGCTCAAGACCGGCGCGATCCGCGGCGGGATGGTGCCGAAGATCGAGACGCTGGTCGAGGCGGTGCGCAGCGGCGTGCGGCGCGCGCACATCCTCGACGGCAAGGCGGCGCACAGCCTCCTCGTCGAGCTCTTCACCAAGGAGGGCACGGGCACGATGGTGACGACGACCGAGGAGGAGGCGCGGTACCTCGACGAGTAGATGGACGTCGTCGAGCTGACGCGCGCGCTGGTCAGGATCCCCTCGGTCTCCGGGAGCGAGCAGGGCTGCATCGCGCTGCTCCGCGAGACCCTGCAGGGTGCCGCCGTGTACGGCAGGAACCTCGTCGCCGTCCGCGGGACCGGCGAGGACACGCTGCTCCTCAACAGCCACATGGACACCGTGCCGGCGTCGCCGGAGTGGGCGACCGACCCGCACGGGGGCGAGCTGCGCGACGGGAAGGTGATCGGGCTCGGGGCCAACGACGCGAAGGGGCCCCTGGCGGCGCTCGTGTGCGCGTTCCTCCGGGCGAAGGTGCCGGCGACCGGGCGGCTCCTCCTCGCCGCAGTGTGCGACGAGGAGACGGGCGGCGAGGGGCTCGGCACGATCGTGGATGCGATGCCGAAGGTCTCCGCCTCGATCATCGGCGAGCCGACGGCCCTCGAGGTGTGCTCCTGCCAGCGCGGCCTCCTCCGGCTGCGGCTGATCGCGCGCGGCAAGCGCGCACACGCGGCGCGGCCGTGGCAGGGCGAGAACGCGATCGAGAAGGCGGCGCGGGACGTGGTGCGCCTGGCACAGCTCCCGCTGCCGGTCCACCCGCTGCTCGGGACCGCGACCGTCCAGGTGACGATGATCAAGGGCGGGGTGCGGACGAACGTCGTGCCGCCCGAGTGCACGCTCGAGGTCGACGCCCGCACGGTGCCGGAGCTCGACAACCGGGCGCTTTTCGAGATGGTGAAGGCGGTCGCCGAGAGCGAGGTGGACCTCGTGAGCGAGCGCATCGCGCCCGTGGAGACCGCGCCCGACGCGCGGATCGTCCAGGCGGC
>DASUGR010000163.1:0-14503 GCA_036273915.1 Planctomycetota bacterium
AACAACTGAGGTCCCGGCGGATGGCCATCGCGGCGCGGATCGGGGGGGGTTCCGGGGGCGCAATCCGTACTACAATGGGGGGGCGAACGATGTCCCGGCGCGCCAACGCTCAGAAGGGGTTCACGCTCCTCGAGGTGCTCATCGCGATGAGCATCCTCGCGGTGGGGGCAGCGTCCATCCTCTCGATCTTCGTCTGGGCGATCGCGTTCCACACGAAGCGCGTCGAGGGCAACCGGCTCGCGGGCGTCTACAACCACGCGCTGGAGCACGCGCGGGCCAAGTTCAACGAGTTCGACCCCGGCGCGGTCCCGCCCGGCCAGCCGCTCGTTCCGGGCAAGATCGTCGCCGACCTGACCGGCGACGTGCCGCCCGACACGACCGACATGATGATCCTCGAAGCGTGGCAGAAGTACCACGGGTTCAAGTACACGATCACGTTCGAGAACAACGACCTCGCCGTGCCCGGCTCGAGCGTCGTGGTCGACATCGAGATCCGGGGTCTCTCCGGCGAGGTCGACGAGTCGTCGCACAAGTGGTTCCTCTCGAGGACCAACGCGCCCGCCCGAGAGCGGTTCCGCAGCCCGTCGCTGGAGGAGCGCGAGGCGAAGGGCCTGAAGGCGAGGAAGGGATAGTGCGGGCCCGCCTGGTCCTTGCGGCGCTGCCGCTCCTCGTCGCGTTCCCCGCGGCGGCGCAAGACGCCCCGAAGTACATCATCGTCGAGCTCGTCGACGGCACGAAGGTCGTCGGCCGGGTCATCGAGAACGAGTGCACGGACGACGTGCTGGTCGTGCGCCAGCTCAAGGGCGACGCCAAGACGATCATCCCGTGGGACCAGGTCAAGGAGAAGCAGGCCCACGAGCTCCGCGTCGAGTACGGCTTCGAGGTCGCCGAGGCCGCGCAGGGCTCGATGATGATGTCCGGGCACGAGATCCGGAACAGGGCGGGGGTCACGTTCCGCGGCCTCCTCATGAACGAGAAGACCGCGCGGACCGAGGGCGTGTACGTCCTCAAGACCTCCGAGGGCGAGCGGCGGATCCCGGTGTCGGACGTCAAGACGGGCCCGGACGCGATCGAGCTCTCCCAGCTCGAGGTCTACACGCCGACGGAGCTCTACGAGAGGAAGGTCGCCGACGTCACGGCGAGCCGCGGCGGGGACCAGGCGCTCACCGCCGAGGACCACTACCAGCTGGCGGAGTTCGCGCTCCTCATCGATGCCCTCGAGGAGGCGAAGGTGAACTACGAGAAGGCGATCGAGCTGAACGACCCGAAGTACACGCGGGAGAAGCTCGAGCGCCGCCTCCAGCAGGTCGAGGAGCTGCTCCGGCAGTCCGGCGCGCGCGGCGACCTCCGGGACATCCAGCGCGCGATCTTCGACCACCGTTTCGACAAGGTGGATACGCTCGTCGCGGCGTTCAAGGAGAAGTACGGCGCCGACGCCTCGCTCGCGAAGGCCGTGGCGGATCTCGAGGAGAAGGCGAAGGACGAGCGCAAGAGCTACTACGTCGCCCTCGTCGGGCCGCGCGTCCGCGACGCTGTGCGCGCGCTCCTCGAGCAGAAGATCAAGAACGCGGACGAGGAGTTCGGCCTCAACCAGGCGATGCAGTACGCCGAGGCCGAGGAGTCGGCCGAGAAGGGCGTGAGCCACGAGGCGGTCGCCGCGGTCGCGGCCGATCTCGGGATCCCCCCCGAGGACGTCTCCGCCTTCTGGAAGGACCGCCGGAAGCAGAACAGCTACAAGGCCTTCTACCGCGACGGCACCTTCATCGTGATCGACAACCTCGAGGATGCGCTCGCCAAGGCCCCGAAGCTCCCCAAGAGCGCCCAGGGCCAGGCCGCCCCGAAGCTGCCGCCGCCCACGAAGCCGATGACCGCCGAGGAGTGGTGGAAGAACAAGCTCGCCCAGCACAAGACGGCGGATCTCCGCGACTGGCTCTACGGCCGGTGGGCGGAGAAGAGCCTGATGTGCGAGCTGCTCGAGCCGAAGGACCTCCCTTGCCCGACCTGCAACGGCAAGGGCTACACGATGAAGATGATCACCACGCCGCAGGGCTCGATCCCGTACTACAACCGCTGCCAGACCTGCTACATGGCGAAATTCGAGCGCGTGGTACGCTTCCGCTGATGCGCCCCGCCCTGCCCCTCCTCCTCCTCGCGATCGCGGTCGTCGCGCAGCCGCCGAAGGTCGAGGACTTCCGCCGCATGAAGGAGCTCCGCTCCGACATGGCGGACCGGCACGCGCTGCTCAAGGACAGGGAGGAGTACGCCCTGAAGCCGCGCGAGGAGAAGATGCTCATCCTGTTCGACAGGGGCGAGGAGAAGTTCGAGGGCAAGAAGCTCGACGGCGCGAGCCTCGTCGTGACCATCCTCAAGTGGGACCAGGTGAACCAGGAGCCGCCGACCGAGGCGGGCAAGCGCGTGCTGGCGGACCTTCCCAACGTCCTCTTCCGGCGCTACGGGCAGGCGATCGAGGTCCCGAGGGACAGGAAGGAGGTCTGCCTCAAGCTGTGCGACGCCCTGGACAGCGACTTCACGCTCGTGCGTGCGTCCGCGTTCGACGCCCTCAAGAAGATCTACCGCACACCGAGCGGGTTCATGTACAACGTGGACATGACCAAGAAGGAGCGCCAGGACCCGATCAAGAGCTGGAAGAACTACGTCAAGAAGCAGAAGTAGAAGCGTGGGGGGCCGGGGGGGAGCCGCCCTTCTGCTGGCGCTTGCCGCTTGCAGCTCGACAGGCGAGCGCGATCCGTGGCGGCCGGGCGCGCCGCCGACCGCGGAGACCGTCGGCTGGATCGACGAGACGCCGGTCACCTACGGCGACGTCGCGCGCTACCTGAGGACGAAGGAGCCCGAGGCGTTCGCCCGCGGGCTCGAGGGGATCGTGATCGAGCGTATCACGCTCGGCGAGGCGGGGCCCATGGGCGTGACCGTGCCCCGCGTCCTCCTGGAGCGCGAGACGCGCAAGCGGATGGCGGCCTGGGAGGAGAACGTGCGGACCGCCTCGCGGGAGCAGACGGGCGCGGAGGTCGACCCGGCGCTCTGGCTGCAGCGGGTGGCCGGCGTCTCCGTCGCGGACCTGCGCGGCTGGATCGAGCACCACACGGAGATCGAGCTCATCCAGGACCGGCTCGCGCGGTACGACCTGCTCACGTCGCCGCACGTCGACGTCTCCCTGATCCTCGTCGAGGGAGAGGAGCGGGCGGGGAGTCTCGCGACGGAGGCCAAGGGGGGAGCCGACTTCGCGACGCTCGCCAAGGCGAACTCCGTGCACCCGAGCGCCGCCGAGGGGGGGAGGATCCCGGGGGCCCTGGTGCCCGGCGATGTCGGCGACGCCGCGGTGCGGCAGGCGCTCTTCGCCGCCAAGCAGGGCGACGTGGTGGGCCCGTTCGCGTCCCGCGGGCCGGACCAGGGGGGCACGTTCGAGGTCTATCGCGTCGACGCCTGCGTCCCCGCGCGCCAGGGGAGCTATAAGGAGCTCGCGAGGGAGGTCACGCGCGATCTGGAGACGCGTCCGGTGGACGTGGCAGAATACGAGCGCTGGCGCACCCGCGTTCTCGTGCGCCACGGCTTCCTGGCTGCGGAGGGGGGACCCCAATGATCCAACGACACGACGCCGAGCCGGGGCCCGATCCGATCGCGGCCCTGGAGCCCCAGCTCGAGGCCCTCCTGTTCGTCGCAACCGAGCCGCTGCCGCTCAAGCGCCTCGCCGACATCGTCGGGGCGGAGCCCGCGGAGGTGCGCGCCGCGCTCGAACGGCTCGGGCAGACATACGCGGGGCGCGGGCGCGGGGTCCACCTCGTCGAGATCGCGGGGGGGTGGCGGCTCCTCACGAACCCCGACTGCGCGGACGCGGTGGCGGCGCTCCGCGCGAGGAAGGAGAAGGACCGGCTCTCGGCCGCGGCGCTCGAGACGCTCGCGATCATCGCGTACAAGCAGCCCGTCAGCCGGGCCGAGATCGAGCGGATCCGCGGCGTCGGCGCCGGCCCGGTCCTGCGCCACCTGATGGAGCTCGACCTCGTCCGCGTCGCGGGGCGCGAGGAGGAGCTCGGCCGCGCGCTCCTCTACGGCACCACGCACTCCTTCCTGGACAGGTTCGGGCTGAAGAGCCCCAAGGACCTGCCCGCGTCGCTGGAGATGTAGGAGGGGGGGTCCCGGGGGCCGCTGCCGCCCCCGGAGCCCCCCCCGATTCCTCTCGGGACCGACGTCCGATCGGGGCTTTGACGTACGGCCATTTGGCCCCACAATGGCGGGTCTTCGTAGTCCTAGGGCGGAGGTTCCCCCAATGTCCGTGCGTTTCCAGCGCTTCCTGACCGGCCTGATCCACGGCTCGTACGGCCGGTGGGTCATGCTCGGGCTCCTGATCCTCATCCTCTTCACGTTCACGGTCACGAAGGAGGTGGGCGACTGGTTCCGGAGCGTGTTCGGCGGGGCCCCCGCGGCGAGCTCCGTCGCCGGCAGCTTCTCGTTGCTCCCGGGCTCCGTCACGGAGGTGGAGTACCCCGACTTCCAGGCGGCCCGCGAACGCCTCGCGCTGGCGCAGAGCTTCCTGCTCCGGATCCCCCGGGACCGCGTCCGCGACATGGATGTCTGGACGCACCTCCTCCTCCTCGAGGCCGCGAAGAAGGAGGGGGTCGTGGTCACGGCAGACGACCTCCGCGACGTGATCAGCCGCGTCGGCCTGCCGGACTACATCCTGAAGGACCAGAGCCAGTACCGGAAGTGGGTCCAGGACAACTTCGGCGTCAGCGCGCCCTACCTCGAGGCGGCGCTCCTCGACTTCCTCACGGCGCTCCGCGTCCGCGAGGTCTACCGCGACAGCTTCACCGTCGCTCCCGCCGCGACGCGGGAGGCGGCGATCGAGCAGGCGGCGAACCAGAACATCGAGTACGCCAAGGGCGACTACGCCGTCCTCGACGCCGCGCGGTTCCTCGTCGAGGCGGAGACGGAGCTCAAGAGCGAGGCCGATCCGGACGCGAAGCTGCGCGAGTTCTTCGACAAGGACGCGTCGGTGACGCTCGATCCCGAGAAGTTCAGGCATCCGGCCCGCTACCGGCTCGAGGTCCTCTACACGATCCACAAGAACGTCGACACCGACGAGAAGCTCCAGCGGATGAAGGACGTCGTCCTCAAGGCGTTCCCCGAGGCGAAGCTCCCGGACGCCACCGTCGCCGAACGGAAGACCTACTACGGCACCTACCGCGACCGCCTGCTCGAGGGGATCGGCGAGACCCTCGACTCCATCACGCAGAAGATGAAGGAGAAGGACGAGCAGAAGAAAGGGGACGACAAGAAGGACCCGGACAAGCCGGCCGACCCGGACAAGCCGGCGGATCCGACGGACCCGCCCGCGAACCCGGACAAGCCGCAGCCGAACAAGGACCCGCTCACCACGCCGGAACGGCTCAACCAGTTCGGCTACGAGATGGTGAAGGACCAGGTCGCCCGCGAGGTCGCGGTCCGCACGATCTACGATTTCCTCCACGAGCAGACGAAGGACAACGTCAGCTTCAAGGAGCTCTTTGACCGGCTGCAGGCGCAGGACGACCCGGAGCACCCGGTCTGCAGCACGGAGCCCGGGAAGGGGCTCTTCGAGTACCGCGACTTCGAAGGCAAGGCGCTCTCCGTCGACGAGCTGCAGGAGATCGAGGACAGCGGCGTCAAGTTCGGGTTCAGCTTCCGGCCCCGCGTGACCAACCTCGCGAAGGCCGGGGAGACGCCGAAGCGTAGCGCCAAGTCGGACACGCTGGGCGACGCCGGCCACGGCCGCCAGATCCTCCGCCTGCTCGAGGTGATCCAGGAGCAGCGAAAGACGTTCGACGAGCTCACACCCGGCGAGAAGGAGGACCTGCTGCGCCTCTTCTACCTCCCCGAGCGGGCACGCGCGCGGGCGAAGGAAAAGCTCGAGAGCCTCCGCCAGGCGCTCGTGGGCGGTACGGCGAAGCCGGAGGAGTTCCTCGCGAAGGCGAGCGAGCTCGGCTGCCGCGTCCACGGGGAGGAGTGGTTCGAGGCGAGCTACGACACCGTGCGGGAGCCGGACAAGGCCGTGCTGTGGCCGGACGAGTACCTCCACATGCGCGAGCGGTACTTCCTCAGGAAGAGCCTCGCGCAGGCGCTCGACCGCGACCGGGCCAAGCCCGAGGGCAAGGAGGAGATGAAGCCTCCCTGTTACCTCCCGGTCGACGTGGAAGTCCACCGCGAGGCGGACCAGCCGGGGTCGGCGTACCTGTTCCGGCTCCTCGAGCGGAGAAAACCGGACGCGACGACGGTGAGCGCGGCGGAGCTCTCGCGATACCTGAGGACGTTCTCGAACCAGCGTTCGCGCGAGGAGCAGGAGCGCTGGATGAACGATCCGGGCAAGCTCATCACGTCCTTCGACATGCACTTCGAGGAGGAGATGAAGACGCGGATCGACGACGACCTGAGGCATCGCGAGGAGGCGCGCCGCGGCGGCAAGCCGAGGTAGCCGGGCCTCGATCAGAGGGGGCTCCGGGGGCGCCTACGGGTGCGCGGACCACCGTCCCCTCGGAGGCACGGGGTCGAGCCCGCCCTTGCACAAGGGGTTGCAGCGGAGCACGCGCCAGACGGCGAGCAGTGTCCCCTTGATGCTGCCGTGCCGGAGGAGCGCCTCGCGCGCGTACGCGCTGCACGAGGGCTCGAACCGGCAGAGGGGCGGGAGCAGGGGCGAGATGAACGCGCGGTAGAAGTCCACGAGCCGGACGAGGATGCGGGTCACCCGCGCCTCCGCTCGGCGAGCGCGCGCGCGACCAGCGTGTCCATCTCGGCCGCCACGATGCCCAGCGGCGCGCCCTTGGCGGCGCGGCGGGGCACCATGACCACGTCCACGCAGTCGGGGAAGTCCTGCCGCGCGCGGCGGAACGCCTCCCGGAGCAGGCGCTTCATCCGGTTCCGCTCGTGGCTGTCGCCATACTTCCGCGAGACCGAGAGGCCGAGCCGCGACCGTCGGCGGCGGTTGGGGAGGACGTAGCACCCGAACCGGTCGCTCGAGACGTGGTACCCCATCCGGTACACCCGGCGGTACTCCCCGATGGAGAGGATGCGGTCCCGGCGGGTGAAGGTCCCCGTCCGTCCCGGCTTGGGCCGGTGGTAGCGGGATGCGTCGAAGACGGAAGGCACTTTAGAAAGGTATTACGCCTGTCCCCGCCCTGTCGATAGAATCGGGGGTGGGCTCCAGGAGGCATGGCCTAGGACCGCTACCGTGTGCACCCCGACTCCCGGGCAGACGCCGCCCGCGGGGGTTCCGGTCTGCCCCCGAGCCCCCCTCCTGATCCTCGCCCTGCTCGGGGCGTGCGGCGTCCTGCCGCCGCTCTCCGGCGGCCACGGAACCCCCGCGCCCACGCCGGAGGTGGTGAAGCTCCACCCCTGGATGGCCGACGTGCGCTGGCCCGGCGCCGCGCCGCGCCCGCCGCCGCAGGAGGAGCTGCTGATCGCCGAGGACATCGACCTGCTCCTCACCGGCGATTTCGACGTCTACCCCTTGGCCGGGCGCCGTCTCATCGCGCGCGGCGAGGACGTGCTCCCGTACCTCGGCCACGCCGCGGACCGGCACCCGTCACCGACCGCACGGAAGGAGCGGCTCACGGTCGCCTTCGGCCCGGTCCTGCGCGACACCACCGAGGCGCGGGTCCTCCTCGCCCTATCCTCGCCCTATCCGGCCGTGCGCGCCGCCGCGGCGGCCGCCGCAGGCGAGCGCGAGGCCGTCCCGCTCGCCCCCCGCCTGATCGAGCTGCTCGACGACAAGGACGTGCGCGTGCGGCGCGCGGCGATCGCATCGCTCCGGAGGATCACCGGCGAGTTCATCGGGTACGACCCCGAAGGCGCACCTGCCGCGCGCGCGGCGGGCGCGGAGAAGTGGGACCAGTACTGGAAGAACCGCTGATCCGGGCGGGCCCCCGCCGCCCCCCGGCCGGGGGGATGGCGAGGGTGCTAGCATGGCCCGGCGTGGGTCTCGGATCGGACGAGTTCTCGGCCCTTCTCGACAACCTCGAGGCGGGGGTCGCGCTCCTCGACGAGGAGGGGCTCTTTCGCTACGCCAACCGCGCGGTGGGCACCATCTGCGGCTGCGACGCCGCGGCGCTCGTCGGCCGGCCCGCCCTCGAGGCGCTGCCCGCCCCCCGGGGGGAGATCGACTGGAAGCACGCGGCCAGAAACGCGATCCAGCGCGGCCGGAGCGTCCGCCTCACCCGGTTCGCGTTCCCCGGGCGCGTCCTCGACTGCGCGCTGGCGCCGATCCGGCTCGGCGACGCGACGCTCGCGCTCCTCACGGTCACGGACGTGAGCGAAGCCGTGCGTCTCGAGGAGCGGCTCCTCCGGCAGGCGCGCACGCAGGCGATCGCCAACCTCGGCGACAGCGTGGCGCACGAGATCCGGAACCCGCTCAACTCGATCCACATGAACGTCCAGCTGCTGCGCGAGGGGCTCCACGCGCCGGCCCTCGACCTCGAGCGGCTCGACCGTACGGCGGGCACCGTGCAGCGCGAGATCAAGCGGCTCGACGGCGTCGTGCGCGACTTCGTCCAGTTCTCGAGGCCGCCCGCGCTGCGCCTCGACCGCGGGTCGGTGAACCACGTGGTCCGCGCCGCCCTCGACTCGCTCGACGCGCAGATCCGGGAGAAGAAGCTCCGCGTGCGGACGGACCTCCAGTCCGCGCGCCCGGTCAACATGGACCGGGACCGGATCCAGCGCGCGATCTACAACGTCCTGCTCAACGCCGTGCAGGTCGTGCCGGAGGGCGGCGAGATCACGTGCCGCAGCCGCGACGAGGAGATCCACTGCATCCTCGAGATCTCGGACAACGGCCCCGGCCTCGACCCGGCGAAGTCGATGAACATCTTCAACCTCTTCTACACGACCAAGCCGGGAGGCACCGGCCTCGGCCTCCCGATCGCGAACCGCATCGTGGAGGAGCACGGGGGCCGCATGGCGGTCGCGAGCGCGCCGGGCGAGGGGGCGACGTTCGCGTTCTTCCTGCCGTACGAGGGGCCGCCGCCGGAGCGCGCGCAGGGGCCGACCGCGGTGCCCGCCGCCAAGGGGGAGAGAGGGCGGCCGTGACGACCCGCCTGCTGATCGCCGAGGACGACCCGGGTGCCGGCGAGGCGCTGCGCGCCGCGTTCGACGACTCGGGGTACGAGGTCCTCGTGGCCTCCACCGGCGCCGAGGCGCGGGCCGCGTTCGCGACCGGCCCGTGGGACGCGGTGCTCACCGACATCGTGATGCCGGACGTCGACGGGCTCACGCTCCTGCGGGAGTTCGTCGCGGCCCCCGAAGCCCCCCCCGTGATCGTCATGACGGCCTACGGCTCGATCGAGCGGGCCGTCCAGGCGATGAAGGACGGCGCCTTCGACTTCCTCGAGAAGCCCCTCGATCTCAACGCGCTCCGCGTCGCCGTGCAGGGCGCCGTCGAGCGGCGAAGGGGGGAGGCGGCGGAGGGGGGCGCTCGGGCGCGCATCCGGAGCGAGCGCAAGAAGCTGCTCGTCCCCGGTGAGAGCCCGCTCCTGCAGCGCGCGCTCCAGCAGGCGCGCCGCGTGGCCCGCACGAACGCGACCGTCCTCATCACCGGCGAGAGCGGCACCGGCAAGGAGCTCGTCGCCCGGATGATCCACGCGGAATCGCTGCGCGTGCGCGGCGAGTTCGTCGCGGTCAACTGCGCGGGCCTCACCGAGTCGATCATCGAGAGCGAGCTCTTCGGCCACGTGAAGGGCGCGTTCACCGGCGCCGTCCGCGAGAAGAAGGGCAAATTCGAGCTCGCGGACGGGGGCACGCTCTTCCTCGACGAGATCGGGGAGATCCCGCTCAACGTGCAGGTGAAGCTCCTGCGCGTGCTCCAGGAGCGCGAGGTCGAGCCGGTCGGCGGCGAGCAGACGGTCCCGATCGACGTGCGCCTCATCTGCGCGACGCACCGGGACCTCGACGCGCTCGTGAAGGCGGGGCGGTTCCGCGAAGACCTCTACTACCGCATCAAGGTGATCGTGTTGAAGCTCCCGCCGCTGCGGGAGCGGCCCGAGGACATCCCCGCGCTGGCGGAGCACTTCCGGAAGCTCGCGAACGACCGGAACCGGCGGAAGGTCCAAGGCTTCACGCCGGCGGCGCTCGAGCGGCTCCAGGGCTATGCGTGGCCGGGCAACGTGCGCGAGCTCGAGAACGTGGTGGAGCAGGCGGTCGTGCTCTCCCGCGGCGAGACGGTCGACGTCCCCGACCTGCCGGAGGAGATCACGGGGGACCGCGGCCCGCAGGACGTGCTGCGGATCCCGGTCGGGAACACGCTGGCGGACGCGGAGCGCGAGCTGATCCTCGAGACGCTCCGGAAGGCCGGGGGCAACAAGACGCAGGCCGCGAAAATGCTGGGGATCGGCGTCCGGACGCTTTACCGGAAGCTCGAGGAGTACGGGCAGGCGTAGGGCGAGCCGCGGCGACAGGCGCACACAAAGAGGGCGGAGGCGAAGGGGGTCCGGGGGCGCCCGCCTTGGTGAGAAAGCAAGACGGCCGGGGATGTCGCGCCGCCTGAAGAGCGGGGGACCCGGAGTGGCACGCGGGGTGATAGGGACCGGTCGTGCCGCGGTCCCGGCGAGTCCTCTCGACATGCATCGCCGCGGCGCTCATCTGCGTCCTCGGCGCCGGCGTGCCCGACGAGGAGAGCCTGAAGGTGGCGCTCGCCGAGTCGAGGGCCATCGCGGCGGCGGCGGCGGCGGTCCGGAAGGGCGTCGTCATGCTGCGCGCGTTCGGCGCGGGCGGCAAGGACGCGTACGGCTCCGGGATCCTCGTCGCCCCCGAGGGCCTCGTGCTGACCGCGCTGCACGTCGTCGACGGCGCGAGCGCGATCTCGGTCACGCTGGACGACGGCGACGAGCTCGCCGGCCGGGTCCGCGCGTCGGACCGGTCCGTCGATCTCGCGCTCCTCGAGATCGTGGCGCCCGGTCGCACGTTCCCGACCGCGCCCCTCGCGGAGGGCCACGTGCTCGACGTCGGGGAGACCGTGCTCGCCGTGTCGAACCCCTTCGGCCTCGGCACGAGCGTGTCGCGGGGCATCCTCTCGGCGGTGGGGCGCCGGAACGTCGTGGAGGGCCAGGAGGCGCCGTTGCTCCAGACCGACGCCGCGATCAACCCCGGATCGTCCGGCGGCGCGCTCGTGAACCTCAACGGCGAGGTGATCGGCCTCATCACCGCGATCATCACGCGGAGCGGCGGCCACGAGGGGGTCGGCCTTGCCGTCCCGGCGGGCGAGCTCCGGCGGGCGCTCGCGGAGCTCTCGAAGGGCGAGGCGCCTCCGCGCGCCTGGCTGGGCGTGCGGGTCCGCAAGGAGCCGGTGCCCGGCCAAGGCCTGAAGATCCTCGAGGTCGAGCCGAAGGGGCCGGCGGCCAGCGCGGGCGTCCAGGACGGCGACGTGCTCCGGAGCCTCGACGGGCGGTCCCTGAGCCAGATCGAGGACCTCCGGACCGCGCTCGACGAGGCCCGGGCAGGCGACACCCTCGTCGCCGAGGTGGCGCGGCAGGGCGAGCGCCTCTCGGTCCGGATCCACGTCGGCGCCAAGGACTGAGCCTCGGGGGCGCCGCGCGGCGGCCCCGGAGCCCCCCCGGTTCGCCGGTCGTTTTTTTCCTGCGACCCCCTGCTGGAAACCGAGAGTTAGTCCGAGGTTAGGACTAACATCGGTTAGTGCCGGAGATGCGGGGCGCCCGGGATCCCTCACACACACCCCATAGCCAGAGCCCCCGGGACCCCGCTCTCCTCCGGCGGGAGGACGAGACATGTTGAGGAAGGCGATCCTGACCGAAGTACCTCTGTGGCTGAGCGTTTTCACACTCTTCGCGCTCGCGGTGCTCTTCTGATGCCTACATACACGGTTCGCCAGCAGCAGGTCCTCGAGTTCGTCCGGACCACCCTCGAGGAGCGGGGGATCGCGCCGACGCTCGAGGAGATCGCCACCGACCTCGGCGGGATCAGCCGGGTCTCGGTGCTCGACCACCTTCGCGCCCTCGAACGAAAGGGCGCGATCCGTCGCCGCCAGAGGGAGGCGCGTGCGATCGAGATCCTCGATCCGCAGTACGTCCCGACGCGTGGCGTCCCGCTGGTGGGGACGATCGCGGCGGGCTCGCCGATCCTCGAGGCCAGCGTGCGCGAGGACGTGGATCTCGAGGAGTTCCTGGGCGTCGGCAACGGCTCCTTCCTGCTCCGCGTGCGGGGCGAGTCGATGATCGAGGATCACATCTGTGACGGGGATCTGGTCCTCGTGGAGAGCCGGACGTCGGCTCGGGACGGGGAGACGGTCGTGGCCGTGGTGAAGGAGGAGGTCACGCTCAAGCGCCTCCAGCGCGATCGGGACCGCATCCGGCTCGAGCCGGCCAACGGCTCGATGCTGCCGATGGTCTTCCCGGCCGACGAGGTCCAGATCCGCGGGGTCGTGCGCGGCGTGATCCGCCGCACGTAGGGCTCGCGTAAGATCGGGCGCCGTGAGCCGCTGGGCGCCCCTCCTCCTCCTCGGCGCCTGCGCGTCCGTGCCCGTGGCGCCGCTGACGCCGCGGGAGGCGCCGGCCGCCCGTCTCGTGGACCAGGGGGACCTGCTGCGGCGCCGTGGCAGGCCCGAGGAGGCCGAGGCGCGCTACCGCGAGGCGCTGGCCGCGGACGGCGGCTCCGTGCGGGCGCGGCTGGGCCTCCAGGAGATCGGGCTCTCCGACGGGCGGGCGCTCGCGCTCCGGCGCGAGGCGCGCGAGCACGGCGACGCCTTCCTCGCGGGGAGGCTCGAGCCCCCCCGGCGGCAGGCCGAGGTCTACGAGCTTGCCGAGGAGCCGTGGCGGAGCCTCGGGCTTGCCATGGCCTCCCGCGGCCACGGCGACAGCGTGGAGGCGTACGATCGCGTCCGGAGCCTCGATCCGGGGCTTGCCATGGGGCGCATCGGCCTCGCGAACGCGCTCCTCTCCGAGGGCCGTATGGGGGAGGCGGAGGCGGAGTACCTGGCCGCGCGGTGGGCCGACCCGGACCATCCCGCGCCCTCGATCGGCCTCTCGGTGATCGCGGACCAGCGGGGCGACCTCGAGGGGGCGCTCCGGTACGCCGCGGAGGCCTACCGGCTGGCTCCCGGGGAAGAGGCGCTGGCGGACCGCGTGCAGGAGATCGCCGGGCGCGCGGGCAAAAGGGCCGTGAGCGATCTTTCCCGGCTGTTCGAGGCAGAGGGGGCGGCGGGGGACGGATGGGCGCTCCTCCTGGCCAGCCGGATGGCCGCGAACGACGGGGACCCGGCGCGGGCGCGGGCGCTCGTCGAGAAGGCGCAGGCGCGCGGGATGACGGACGCGGAGGTGGCGGCGGCGCCGGCCCCCGTGCCCCCCCCGATTCGCCCGTTCGTGGACGCCTTCGTCCGCGGGACGACCGCCCGCTACCGGCACTACGCGGCCACGGGCGAGCGGGAGAGCTTCCGCGAGTTCCACGCGTGGGCCCGCCGCCTCTACGAGCAGACGACGGGCAGGAAGCTCGGGCCGCCGGGCAAGCCCATCGACTACTCGTTCGTCGGGACGCTCATGGACCCGACCGCCGCGAGCGACGAGCCGCTGGTGAGCGAGCTCGCCGCGCAGGGGCTCCTGCTCGTGCTCGGCCAGCGCACCGGCGGGCCGCCCGAGGCGATGCTCTCCGAGCTCGTGCGGCGGGAGCCCAAGGCCAAGGTGCGCGTGCGCGGCACCGAGGTGGAGCGCGAGGTCGCCTGGACCGGCACGCGGCACCTCGCGGGATACCAGGAGTGGAGGGGCGGCGGCGACCTCGCGGGTCTCGCGCTCGAGGGGCTCGTGCTCGTCGACCTCCACGCGATCGCGCGCTGGGAGGGGGAGATCGAGAGGCGGCGTGCGCGGCTTGAACCGCGCAGGGAGGAGATCCTCGGCGAGGCCGCGCTCGAGGACCCTCCGGTCTCGGCGATCGACGATCCGGCGGGGGTCGAGGACCGGCTCTACCTCGAGGCGAAGCCGGATCTCCGGGCGGAGGTCGTCGCGCACGAGGACGCGCACCTCGTGGACGCGCAGATGCACCTGCCCGTGCTGAAGCACCCGCTCCGCAATCTCGAGCTGGCGTTCCGGAGCGGCTTCAGCGCCGAGGAGATCCTCTCGGCGCTCGAGCGGAACGCGCAGCTCACGGCCATCGCCGAGGGCCCGTCGCCCCGCGCCGCGCTCGCGACGTGCTGCGCGGCGCTCGGCCGGGGCGATGCCCACGGCATCGGCTACACCGCGATCGTCGAGGCGTTCGTGGAGGAGATCCACGACCGGCCGGAGCAGTACCCGGAGATCGACGCGTCGCGCGTGATCGTCCAGCAGCTCCACCGCCTGCCGGACGGGAAGATCCGGGCGCTCGCGCGAAACGCGATGGAGCGCTGGAATCTCAACGTCCGCTGAGGCCGGGCTCCGGGCGCCCGAGGAGCCGCTCGATCTCGCCCGGGTCCTTGGGGAGATCCCGGGAGAGCACGTCGGCGCCGTCCTCGGTCACGAGCACGACGTCGTCGATGCGGACGCCGAGC
>DASUGR010000164.1:0-11735 GCA_036273915.1 Planctomycetota bacterium
CGGTCTGCACCTCGTCGAAGACGAGCAGCGCGCCCACCTCGTCGCAGCGGCGCCGGAGCGCCTGCGCGAACTGGCGCGTGAGGCTCCTGACGCCGCCCATCGACTGGATCGGCTCGACGATCACGGCGGCGACCGTCGCGTCGATCGCGGAGAGGTCCCCCGTGTTGATCTCGAGGAAGCGGTAGAGGTCCTCCGGGAAGAGCGCCGCCTGCTCGCGGTACTCCGGGAGCCCGCTCGCGGCGAGCGCGCCGAGCGTGCGGCCGTGGAATCCGCCGCGGAAGGCGACCACGCGGCTGCGCCCGGTGGCGCGGCGCGCGATCTTGAGCGCGGTCTCGTTCGCCTCCGTCCCGCTGTTGCAGAAGAAGACCTTCGCGTCGGGCCAGGGCGCCAGGTGCGCGAGACGCTCCGCGGCGCGGGCCCGCGCGGGGAGGTGCACGATGTTGCTGTAGAAGAGGAGGTCCCGCGCCTGCACGGCGACCGCGTCCGCGACGCGCGCGGGCGAGTGGCCGAGGATCGCGACCGCGTGGCCGCCGTAGAGGTCCAGGTAGCGCACCCCGTCGATGTCGTGAACGTAGCTCCCCTCGGCCCGGACGGGCACGAGGTCGATGCGCGCGTACGAGGGGATCTCGTAGCGCTCGCCCAGGGCGACGATCTCCAGCCGTCTCACGGTTCCCCCCGCCCCTCCGGATTCAGGACCTTGGAACTCACGGGTTCGCGCCGGGCGCGAAGAGGCCCGTGGTCTCGTCGAGCCCGAAGAGGATGTTCATGTTCTGGATCGCCTGGCCCGCCATCCCCTTGCCCAGGTTGTCGATCGCGGTCAGCACGACGACGCGCCGGCCGCGCTGGTGCACGCTCACGTCGCAGAAGTTCGTGCGCGCGACGTGCCGCAGCGCCGGCGTGTCCCGGCGCAGGCGCACGAAGGGTTCGGGCCCGTACCGGCGCGCGTAGATCTCGGTCGCGTCGACGTCGTTCGGGAGCCGCGCGTGCGCGACCGTGAAGATCCCGCGCGAGAAGGGGCCGCTCTGGGGCACCATCGCGACGTCGAACGGGAGCGTGCCCATTCCCGCGAGGCCGAGCCGGCGGAGCTCCTGCACGATCTCCGGCTGGTGCTGGTGCCCGAGGACCTTGTAGGCGCGCATGTCCTGCGAGCGCTCGGGGTGGTGGGTGCCCGGCTTCGGCTCGGCGCCCGAGCCGGAGGAGCCGGTCGTCTGCGCGAGCGTCACGTCGCCCTCGAGGAGCCCCTGCTCGGCGAGCGGCGCGAGCGCCAAGACCGCGCCGGTCGCGAAGCAGCCGGGGTTCGCGACGAACGTCGTCCGGCGGATCTCCCCGCGGTTCGTCTCGGGCAGGCCGTAGGCGAAGTCCCTGGACTTCTCCGGGTAGGGGTGCTCGGCGCCGTAGACCGAGTAGAAGAGCTCCTTGTCCTTCAGCCGGTGGTCGCCGGAGAGGTCGACGACGTCGATCTCCGGGTAGCGCTCGTGGAGCGTTCCGAAAATCCGCTGCGAGACCCCGTGCGGCGTCGCGAGGAAGGCCGCCGCGCACCCCTCGGGGAGCGGCGCCTCGGGGCGCGTGAAGCGGAGATCCCCGAAGAACCCCTCGAGCTGCGGAAGGACCTCCTCGACGCCCTTGCCCTCGTAGCGCTGGCTCGTGACCGCCACGGGGCGGAAGTGGGGGTGCGCGGGGAGCAGGCGCAGCAGCTCCTGCCCGCCGTAGCCGGCGGCCCCGAAGATCGCGACGTCGATCGTCTTCGTCATACCGAGAAGGTCTTCGCCTCCACGAGGTCGGCGAGCTTCTCGCCCATCGTGCGCGCGTTCGCGGCGGGGATCTTCAGCTCGTCCTCCACGTAGCGTACGCCCACCTCGTTGTCCGTGGCGGGCCCCGCCATGACGCCGATCTTCATGCCGAGCTCGCCCTCGAGGAGCCGCTGCGCGCCCCAGGCCGCGACGAGGTCGTTCGCGGTCACGACCGTGCAGCGGACGGCTCCGCGGATCTCCTCGTCCTCGATCAGCGAGCGGACGCCGTAGTGGCCGATGACGCCGTCGCCGGCCTCGGCGACGACCACGTCGACCTCGCGCTGCGCGAGCGCGTTCAGGATCCCCTTCGCGACCGCCGGCAGGTCGGGCACGTCGGACGTGGTCGGCAGGCCGCAGTCGAGGAACGAGAGCCCCTCGACCGCGCCGTGGTCCATCATGTTGAGCGTGTCCCGGAGGCACGCGACGCCGGTGAGCTTCGCGGCGCCCACGCGGTAGCCGCGCTGGGTGAGGTGGAAGATGATCTCGACCGCCGCGCGCGTCTTCCCGCTGTTCATGCAGGTGCCGGCGACGAAGATGAGGGGGTCCTTGAGCTCGAGGCGGTCCGCGGTGGGCAGCGCGTTGTCCCTGATGTTCAAGGGCTTGTTGTCGCGCACCGCCATCCCGAGCACCTCGACGAGCAGCGGGTGGCCGACCTCGCTCGTTCCGGACGTGCACTCGCCGAGCACGCCGCCCAGGTTCAGGACGTGGATCCTGTCGCCCGCGGCGAGCTTCTCGGGCACGCGGCCGACGAAGCCGCGCAGCGCCGCGCGGGCGCCGAGCGCGCCGGCGATCACGTCGCCCTTCGAGATGTGGGCCTGGCGTCCGCTGGCCAGCTCGAGGACGTCGTAGACCTTCTTCTCCTCGAGCGCGCGCACGACGAGCACGGTCCCCATCCGCGGCTCGATCATCCGCGAGATCTCGACCTCCTGGCCGAGCCCGAGCCGGCTGGTCACGGACGCGATCTTGTGGCAGTGGACCTTCAACGCGATTCCTCCGCAAGCCGGGCGGCGATCCCGTAGATCCTCGCGAACCCCTCGGCGTCGCGGCCGTCCCAGAGGGAGGAACCCTCGCCGTAGCGGGCCCCCTTCGAGGAGAGCGCGTGGGGCGAGCGCACGCCCAGCACGTCGCAGCCGAGGCGGCGGAGCCGCACGCGCGCGTCGCCGGTCACCCGCTCCTGCGACGAGAGGAGCAGGCGCTCGAGGTCGCGGCAGACCGGGTCGAGGTAGAGCCCCTCGTGGAGCAGGTCGCCGTAGAGCGAGCCCGCGTGGTCCTTCACGTCGCGCTGCCGTTTCGTCAGGACGAGCTTCTCGAGCTCCCTGTGCGCGGCGATGAGGATCGTGGCGGCCGGCGCGACGAAGCCGATCCGGCCCTTGATGCCGAGGATCGTGTCGCCCAAGTGCACGCCGCGGCCGATGCCGAGCGGCCTCGCCATCGCGTCGATCCTCGCGATCGAATCCAGGGGGTCCAGGGGGGCGCCGTCGAGCGACGACGGGAGCCCGTTCCTGAATCCGATCGTGATCTCCCTCTCCGGCGCGTCCGGGTCGAGGCGCGATCCCGCCTCCTCGAACGCCTCCTCGGGAATCGTCGCCCACGGGTCGTGCGTGTCCCCGCCGCCGACGGTCGTGCCGACGAGGCCCGCGTTCACCGAGTAGCGCGTGGTCCTTGCCGGCACGGGGACGCCCGCGGCCTCGAGGACCCTCGTTGCCTCCTCGCGCGCGACCCCCTTGGACCGGATCGGCGCCAGGAGCCTGAGGTCGGGGGCGAGCGCCCGGATTGCGACGTCGAAGCGGATCTGGTCGTTGCCGGCGCCGGTGCTTCCGTGGGCGACGGCCGCCGCCCCCTCCTCGCGGGCGACCCGCAGGAGGTGCTCCGCCTGGACGTGGCGCTCCGCGCCGACCGCGACGGGGTAGACGCCGCCCCGGAGCACGTTGCCCCGGAGGATATTGGCGAAGAAGCGGTCGAACACGTCCCTTCGGGCGTCGACGGCGACGTGGCGCTTCGCGCCCACGGCGCGGGCCCGCTTTTCGATGGCCGAGAGCTGGGCCGGCGTGAATCCGCCGGTGTCGACGGTCACGGTGACGACGTCATACCCCTCGCGGATGAGCGCGAGGACCGCGAAGGAGGTGTCCAGCCCTCCCGAAAAGGCGAGAGCCGCCACGGCCATAGGGGTCTGCCTCCATGGGAAACGGCAAAAGTTAGCACGGGCGCGGGGGAGCGCCAATAGCTCGTCGCCGCGGCTGCCGATACTCTTCCGCAGGCGTGATCGAAGCGGACGGCCTTACCAAGATCTTTTTCGACCCGAAGCGGGGCGGCGAGTTCCGCGCCGTCTCGGATGTCTCCTTTACCTGCCAACCCGGCCGGATCTTCGGCCTCCTGGGCCCGAACGGCGCCGGGAAGACGACGACGCTCCGCATCCTCGCCACGAGCCTCGTGCCCACCTCCGGCCGCGCGACGATCGACGGGATCGACGTCGCGAAGGACCCGGCGGCCGCGCGCGCCCGGCTCGGCTTCTGCACCGGCGCGACCGGCATCTACGAGCGGCTGACACCCCGGGAGATGATCCGGTACTTCGGCCGCCTCTACGGGAGCCCCGAGCCGGAGGTGGAGCGGCGCATCGAGGAGCTGCTCGACCTCTTCGCGCTCCGCCCCTACGCGGACACCTCCTGCGGCCGGCTGTCGGCCGGCAACCGGCAGAAGGTGTCGCTCGCGCGCACGATCGTGCACGATCCGCCCGTGCTCGTGTTCGACGAGCCGACGACGAGCCTCGACGTGCTGGTCGCGCGGACGGTGACCGAGTTCGTGGCGGACTGCCGCACGCGGAAGAAGACCGTCATCCTCTCCACGCACATCATGTCCGAGGTCGAGAGGCTCTGCGACGACGTGGCGATCCTCCACCGCGGCCGGATCCTCCTGCAGGGCCCGGTGGGCGAGGTGAAGGAGCGCGCCGGGATCAGCTCCATCGAGGACATCTTCTTCTCGCTCGTGAGGGAGGCATGAGGAGATCCGCGCTCCGCCTCATCGCGAGCAAGGAGATCCTCGACACCCTGCGGGACCGGCGCACGCTCTTCGTGTCGCTGATCCTGCCGCTGCTCCTCTACCCGACGCTGCTCCTGGGCCTTACGCAGATCATCGGGACCACGCAGAAGAACCTCAACCTCGAGCATCAGCGGATCGTGCTGGTCGGCGAGGTGCCCGAGGCGGTGCTGAACCACCTGCGCGCGGAGAAGCTCGACCCGGTTGCGGCGGACACCGAGGAGAAGGGGCTCTCGAAGAGACTCATCGACGCGCTCGCGGAGGTGGAAGAGGGGGAGGTTCCGGAGGCCGGGCGGGCGAGGCTCCGCGAGCTCCTGACCGGCAGGAAGCTCGCGGGCGCGCTCGTCCTCCGCGAGGGGTTCGCGGGGCTCCTCCGGCTGGAGAAGCGCGCCGCCGCGGTTCTGCTCTTCGACCCGACCGACGACCAGAGCAAGGTGGCGCGCGCGAAGACGGTCGCGGCGATGCGCAAGTTCGAGGTGCTCTGCCGTGACGACCTCCTCCGCCGGTACCCGCAGGACGAGGAGCGGCTCCGGTTCGCCGAGGCGCCCGTGGCGGAGAGCGAAGTCGAGGTCGCGTCGAGCTCGCAGAAGGGGGCGCACTCGTTCGCGCCGCTGCTCGGGATGCTGATCGTGATCATGGCGCTCACCGGCGCGTTCTACCCGGCCGTGGATCTCGCGGCGGGCGAGAAGGAGCGCGGCACGCTCGAGACGCTGCTCGTGGCGCCGGTGACGCGGACGGAGATCGTGCTCGGGAAGTTCGCGGCCGTCTGGGTGATCGCGGTCGTGACCGCCCTCCTGAACCTCGTGGTCATGGGGCTCACGTTCTCGAAGGTCGCGGGGATGATCGGCGGCGGCAAGATCGCCTTCTCGCTCTCGTTGGGGGCGGCCGCGACCGTGTGCGCGATCCTCATCCCGACCGCGGCGCTCTTCAGCGCGGTCGCCCTCGCGCTCTCCTCGTTCGCCACCTCCTACAAGGAGGGGCAGCACTACATGTCGCCGCTCTTCCTCGTGGCGACGCCGCTCGCGATGGTGGGGCTCCTCCCGAACGTCGAGATCGGCTACACGCTCGCCGTGGTCCCGGTCGCGAACATCGTCCTGCTCGTGAAGGCGATGCTTCTCGGCTCCGAGGCGGCGGGGCCCGCGCTCGTCGCCTTCGGCGCGATGGTCTTCTACGCGGCGGTCGCGCTCGGCTTCGCGGTCGCGGTGTTCCGGCGGGAGAGCGTCCTCTTCCGGACCGGCTCGGGGCGCGGCTTCGACCCGGCGTCGCTCCTCGCCGCGCGGCAGGGCCTCCCCCGCGCGGGGCAGGGGTTCCTGCTCTTCTTCGTCGTGATCGCGGTGATGTTCTTCCTCTCGTCGCCCGTGACGACGGTGGGCCAGGCGGTCGGGGCCTTCCTCAAGGCGCAGTTCGTGGCGGTCCTCCTGCCCACGTTCGTGCTCGCGCGCGCGCTGAAGCTCGACCTGCGCGCGACGTTCGCGCTCCGCCGGCCGCGGTGGGGGGCGCTGCCGCCGGTGCTGGTCGGCGCCCTCGCGACGCTGCTGCTCGTCATCGCGTTCCAGAGCTACGTGATGCCGAAGCCGACGGAGGCGGGCGCGTTCGAGGAGCTGATGAAGCGGGTGACCGAGCTGCCGCGCTGGCAGCTCTACCTCCTCGTCGCGTTCCTCCCGCCCGTCTGCGAGGAGCTCCTGTGCCGCGGGTTCCTGCTCTCCTCCTTCCGCGCCCGGTTCGGGGACCTGCAGGCGATCCTCCTCTCGGCGGTGCTCTTCGGCGCGCTGCACCTTGATCTCCAGCGGATCCCGGCGACCGCGATCGCGGGCATCGCGCTCGGTTACGTGCGGCTGAGGACCGGGACGATCGTCGCGCCGGTGCTCTTCCACATGATCTACAACGGCACGCTCTTCGACCTCGCGACCGACGGGTACCTCCAGGAGATCGCGAGCTGGTTCGGCGTGCCCACGAACGAGATGCACCTGCTGCTCGAGAAACCGCCGCTGGCCGCGGTGGCGGCGGCGGCCGCGGCCTTCGCTGGCGCGGCGGTGTGGCTCCGGCTGGTCGAGCCGCGGTCCGAGGTCGCGGCGCCCGATGCCGCGGCGGCGGCCGCCCGCCCGGACGATGCGGTTTGACAACCCCTGACCCGCGCGTACACTCCGCGATCTCTCCGAGACGCGCCCGTAGCTCAACTGGATAGAGCGCCTGGCTACGGACCAGGAGGCTGAGGGTTCGAGTCCTTCCGGGCGTACCACCGGGGCCCCGTCCGCGCGGGGCCCCCGGACCCCCCCGCATCCGAGGCCGGAGCCTCACCCCTTCGGCGGCTTGCTCTCGGGCGCCACGCTCTTCAACGCCGCCGCGAGCGCCTTCTCGCTGATCTTGCCCTGGAAGACCTTTCTCACCTCGCCGTCCTTGTCGAGCACGACGATCGCCGGCGTCGCCGTCACGCCGAGCTTTCCCGTCTCGTCGCCCGCCTCGAGCTTCACCGCGGCGAGCTGACCGCCGTAGTACCGCACGAGCGGATCCATCAGGATCTCGTTCTGCAGCTCCCTCGCTTCCGGTTTCGCCGCGTCGTCCGGGCTCCAGGCGTAGACGATCACGCCGCCCTTCCTCTTCGGCTTCTGCTCCGCGACCGCCGCCGCGAGGTCCTCGGTCCACTTGAAGTTCCGGTCCTTGCCCGGCTCGAACCGGCCCTCCATCACGCCGGTCCACCAGAGCAGGTAGGCGTCGTAGTCGTGCGGCCACGCGTGGTCGAGCCCCTTCTGGAGGTGCGCCTCGACGCACCGCACCCTGTCCTTCAGGAGGTCGACGGTCTTCAACGCGGCGGTCGCGTTCTTGTCGTCGGCCCCCGCGAGCGCCATCGCGCCGAACCCCTTCTTCGCCCACCTGCCGACCTGGCCGCCGTTGTAGCCGGCCGCGATCCAGGTCGCGCTGCACGGCTTCAGGTCCTCGTCGAACGCGATCGGCGCGAGGTTCCACCCGCCGTTCGAGAAGCCGATCGCGTGCACCTTCTTCGGGTCGAGCGGCAGCTCCTTCAGCAGACGGAGCGCGATCCGCTTCGCCGCGGCGACGTCGTCCGGGTCCCACTGCCCGCCGCTCGCGGTGGGCGCGCAGACGAGGTACCCCTCCTTCTCCCAGCCGCCGAGCGCGTTGATCAGGTTCGGGCCGTTGTCGCCCATCCCGTGCAAGAGGATCACGAGCGAGGCCGGCTTCTCCTTCGACATCTCGGGGACGAGGAGCGCGGTCTCCACCCCCTCGATCGTCTGGACCGACTTGCCGGGCGGGTACTCGGCGGCGACCGCGGTCGCCAGCGCGAGGAGCACGAGGCAACGCATCGGCGGGCTAAGTTACAATTTTTTGCGTGCGGTATCTCCTGCTGCTCGCGCCGCTCCTCGCCGCGTGCGGCGAGCCCTCCCCCCCCGCGCCCCCCCCGGTCACCACTCTCATCCTGGAGGCGAAGCCGATCCAGGGCCTCGTCGTGGACGCCCTGATCGACAACGGCTGGTCGTCCGCGCCGGAGCTCTCCGTGCCGCTGAAGGGAGGGGGCGCGGGGGAGGTGGCGCTCCGTGCCGCGGTCGACGGACAGCGCTTCTACCTGCTCGCGATCTGGCCCGACAAGGAGGCGAGCCAGTCGCGCTACTGGAAGTACGAGGGCGACCTCAAGTGGGCGAAGTTCGAGACCGAGGACGCGTTCTCGGTCTGCTGGTCGCCGGGCGCGCTCGCGGACGATTTCCGGAAGGAGGGCTGCGCGATCACGTGCCACGGCGACAAGCACGTCTACCCGGGCACGGGCAGCGGGTTCTTGGACTTCTGGTACTGGGGCGCGCAGCAGTGCGCGCTCTTTCAAGAGGCGCGCGACATGTGGCTGCGGCAGGGCGACGACCAGCGGCTGCGCGGCGACCGGCAGCCGGCGGACTCCGACAACGTGCCGAACGTCAGCGACAAGTACGTCGGACCGAGCGCGTTCCCGCAGTTCCGGAAGGCCGGCGACGACCGCATCGTCCCCTTCGGGAGGAACCTGAAGGAGATCACGCCCGACTGGATCCGGAAGTACTGGAAGGACGAGATCAACATCGGCCGCGAGGTGCCGCTCGATCTCGTGCGCGCGCGGAAGGGCAGCCGCGGCGACGTCATCGCGGTGGCGCGCCACTACGACGAGCAGGGCAAATGGGTGCTGGAGCTCGCGCGCGACCTCGCGACCGGGAATACCGACGATCTCCCGCTCGGCCTCGGCCCCGTGCTCTTCGCGGTCGCGATCCACGACAACGCGGCCGGCGCCGCGCACGCGATCTCCGGCCCGATCGAGCTCACGTTCGCCTCGGCGCCGTAGGCCGCGGGAGGCTGGTCGCGCCGTGGCCAGCGGCTGCGCGCGGCCTGCACAGCGGTTTCTTCGACCGGCACGGCCCCGGCTGGTCCAATGGACGGGCACGCGCGTTGCGCGGGGCCGGGAGCGATGACGATGAGCCGGAAGCACCTTCTCCTCCTTCTCCTCTGCGGCGCGGTCGTCGCGGGGCCGGACGACGCCCCGAACGCCGCCGACCTCGAGGCCGCGGCCGGGAAGGGCGTCGCGTGGCTGCGCGCCCAGGCGAAGGACGGCGTCTTCGTCGTCAGGGTAGGGGACAAGGAGTATCCGAATCCCGGCTACACCGCGCTGGCGCTGTCGGCGATCGCCGGCTCGCTGCCGCCCGAGGCGCGCGCGAAGGACCCGCTGGTCCGGAGCTGCGGCGCGTTTCTCCTCAAGTCGATGCGCGACGACGGCGGCATCGGCGCCGAGGGCAAGTACGACAACTACTTCACCTCCGCGACGCTCTTGGCGCTCGTCACCGTCGGCGACCCGGCCACGGCCGCCGCGCGCGAGAAGATGAAGGCGTTCCTCCTCACCCTCCAGCGCACGGACGACGCGCGGGTGAAGGGCGGCTTCGGCTACAACTCCGCGAAGGGGGCCGACCTCTCGAACGCGCAGTTCGCGATCGCCTCGCTCCGCGCCGCCGGGATCCCCGAGGACCACCCGGCGATGCAGCAGGCGCTCAAGTTCCTCGAGCGTGCACAGAACCGGAGCGAGAACGAGGAGAACAGGGACGCCTCCTACGAGATGGAGGAGAAGGGGATCGGCATCGTGAAGGTCGTCCCCGGCAACGACGGCTCCGCGGGCTACGAGCCCGGCGTGTCGAAGGCGGGCCTCGAGAAGCTGCCCGACGGCACCTACGTCGCGCGCGGCTACGGCTCGATGACCTACGCGCTCCTCAAGTGCTACCTCCTCGCGGGCGTCAAGAAGGAGGACGAGCGCGTCCAGGCCGCGGTGACGTGGCTCGCGCAGCACTACACGTGGGAGGAGAACCCGGGCTTCCTGAAGGCTGCCGCGGAGACGGGCCAGAAGGATGCGCCCTACTGGGGGCTCTTCTACTACTACATGACCGCCGCGAAGGCGCTTCGGCTGATGGGCGTCGACAGGCTCGACACCCCGGCGGGACCGCGCGACTGGAAGGCGGACCTCTCGCGGGCGATCCTCTCGCGCCAGCAGGCCGACGGCTCCTGGAGAAACGACAAGAGCCCGCGCTGGGAGGAGGGCGACCCGCTCCTCTGCACCGCCTACGCGCTGATCGCGATCGAGGAGATCCTCCCCGCCAAGTGAGGCTCCGCGAGGCGCTCCTCCTGCCCCCCGTCCTCGCGGCGCTCGCGTACGCGTTCGTCGAGACGTCGCTCGACGGCGCCCCGAACCGCGCGTTCGCGGCCGCGCTGCTGATGCTCGTCGGCGCCGCCGCGTGCGGGCCGTTCGCGTTCGCCGCCGCCCCCGGAGCCCCCCGGTATGCCCCGCTCCGGCAGGGCGCGCTCGCGGGGCTGTCGTTCGCGCTCGCGGGCGCGCTCGCCCAGCTCGCGCTCGGCGGCGCCCCGCTCGCGGGCGCGCTCGCGGGCCCGTTCGCCTTCGCGCTCGGCGCGGTCGCGTACGCGGCCTGCGGCGGCCTCGCGCGCGCCGTCGTCGCCGCGGCCGGGCTCGCGCTCCTCGCGACGCTCTTCCACTGGGACGCCCTCTTCCTCCTGCGCGCCGACGACCGGAAGGGGAGCGCGGCGCTCGCCTTCGCGCTCAACCCCGCCGCCGCGGCGTCGGTGACCCTCGGCTTCGACTGGATCCACTGCGGCGTGCTCTACCGGAACAACCAGACGGTGGAATCCCTCGTCGGCGTGCCGCTCGCCGGCGCCGGCACGACGGCCTTGAAGCTGCTGCTGATCGGGGGGGGCGCGGGGGGGGTGGGCCTCCTGCGGCGCCCGTGAGCCCTGGATGGCGGCCACTTGGCCAGCGGCTGCGCGCGACGTGCACAGCGGTTTCCTCGGCCCCCGCGCCGCGGGCTGGTCCAATGGGAGGGCACGCGCGTTGCGCGTGCGGGGGCGATGACGATGAAACACGCAGTTCTCCTCCTTCTCTCTGGCGCCGTCCTCGCGGGGCCCGACGCCGCGCCGAAGCCCGCCGACCTCGAGGCCGCGATCCGGGAGGGCACCGCATGGCTCCGCTCCCAGGCGAAGGAAGGCGTCTTCGTCGTGAAGTTCGAGGGGAAGGAGATGCCGAGCCCGGGCCACACCGCGCTCGCGCTCGCGGCGGTCGCGCTCTCGATGCCCGCGGACGCCCGCGCGTCCGACCCGTGGGTGAAGGGCGCCTGCGCGTTCCTCCTGAAGGCGCAGCGCGACGACGGCGCGGTCTCGGGCGGCCAGTACTTCGACAACTACTTCACGTCGGCCGCGCTGATGGCGTTGACGATCGTCAACGACCCGGCGCACGCCGCGGCGCGCGACAAGATGAAGGCGTTCCTCCTGAAGCTCCAGCGGACGGAGGAGGGCCGGGCGCAGGGCGGCTTCGGCTACAACGACGACGGCCCCGGCGCCGACCTCTCGAACGCGCAGTTCGCGATCGAGGCGCTGCGCGCGGCCGGGATC
>DASUGR010000165.1:0-54658 GCA_036273915.1 Planctomycetota bacterium
GTTCTGTACGGCAAGCGGCGCATCATCCTCCTCAAGCACGGCCGCCGGGTCGTCGCGATGATCTCCGTCGCCGACCTGGCGCGGTTCGAGGCGCTCGAGGATCACGTCGAGGGCGAGCTTGCCGAAGAGGCGCTGGCCGAGCCTCTGCGCATCCCGCTCGACGAGGTCCGCCGCCGCCGGAAGCAGCGGAGGGGGCGGAAGAAGTAGGTGGCCCACCGCATCCTCTTCACGAAGCGGGCGGCTCGCGAGTACGCCGACCTGCCCGACGGCCCAGTCCGGGAGCTGGACGTCGCCCTCGATCACCTCAAGGAGGATCCGTTCCCATCAGGCTGCCGGAAGCTCCGCGGCTACGACCGGCTGTGGCGGATGAGGTTCAGCGGGTCTTGGCGCGTCGTGTACCACGTCGGCGAGCGGGCGGCTGACATCACCGTGGCGAGGATCTTCCCGCGTGCGCTCGGCTACGAACGCGCGCTGCGCGGCCTCAAGTAGAGTGGCCGCGCTTCACGATGGCCGACCACTCCGCCGCGGTCACGGGCTGCACCGAGAGGCGACCGCGCTTCAGGAGCACCATGTTCTTGAGCGCGGGCATCGACTTCATCTCGTCGAGCGTCACCGGGTGCGGGAACGCCTCCGCGAACGCGATGTCCACGAGCGACCAGCGCGGGTCGTCGCGATTGCTGTCTTTGTCGTAGTACTCCGACTTCGGGTCGAACTGCGACGGGTCGGCGTAGGCCTCCTTCACGACCTTCGCGATCCCGACCACGGCCATGGGCTTCGTGCTCGAGTGGTAGAAGAGCACCTCGTCGCCCGCCTTCGCCGCGCGCAGGTTGTTGCGCGCGGAGTAGTTGCGCACGCCCTCCCACGCCGTCCGCTTCACCCGCTTCAGGTCCTCGATCGAGAACGTCGAGGGCTCCGTCTTGTAGAGCCAGTAGCTCGCCATGGGCGAAAGCCTACACGGAGCCGGCGCGGCGCGGGGGAACCGTTTCGCTACGGCGCGACGCCCGGCGCCACGACCCAGTCGCAGACCTGCGTCGGCGTCAGCACTTCGGCGAAGACCGTGCGGCCCACCTCGCGGAAGTGGTCGAAGACCTGCCCCCGGACCCCCTGGCGCGCCGTCTCGACCGCCATCATCTGCGGCGACTCGGCGCCGATCTCCTGCATCATCGTGCCCATGTCCGGCGGCCGCATCGCGCCGCGCGCCTTGCCGCTCTCCTGCTCGATCGACTTCAGCCGCGTCAGCTGCTCGTCCGCGAGGCGCATGTCGCCGAACAAGCCCCACGGCGGCTGCCCGAGCTCGCCCGGCCCTAGGTAGGGCGGCCGCGCGTGGAGCGCGTCGCGCTGCTCCTGCGTGAGCGTCGCGCCCAGCGCCTCCATCATCGCGCCGTTGCGCGCGCCCAGCCGCCCGTACGCGGCGCCGTTCGCGCGGTGGAGCGCGTCCCGCTCCTCCGGCTTCAGCTCGGGGGCGCGCAGCTCCGTCGCGATCCGCCGCACCTCCGCGAGGTCGGCGGCGTTCTCCGACTCCGTCTCCGTGAAGAGCGCGCGGATCCGCACCGACTGGCTCGGCGTGAGCCCCGGCAGCGTCTGGAGCTGCTGCGGGGGGTCCGGGTACTGCGCATAACGCGGCGAGAGAAGCTCGCGCGCGGCGCGCATCTGGTCGGGCGTCATCAGGTGCCATGCCGCGCGCCAGAACCGGCGCTCGATCGCGCGCTGCTGCTCGTTGCAGGTGGACTCGACCCGCGCGCGCATGACCTTGTCGTCGAGGCCGTTGAGCAGCTGCTCGCGCTGCGCGACGACGACCGCCTGCGCCGCGTCCGTCGCCGCGACCACGCGATCGAGCGCCGGCGCGACCTCGAGCACGACCATGTGCGCGTACCGCTCCTCGCGCAAGGGACCCCGCGGCATCGACACGAGCCGCTTCCACTGCGCCTCGTCGAGGCCGCTGCCCCCGAAGCCCCCCGACCTCTCCGCGAGAAGCCTGTCCGCCTCCTCCTTCGGCGGGTTCTCCTTGAGCCGCTTGTCGATCTGCTCCTGCCGTCCATAGAGGCGGTGGAGCTTCCCTTTCTGTTCGCCGTTGAGCCCCGGCATCATCTCGATGGACTCGCGCGCGAAGTCCTGCGCGGACGCCGCCGCGACCAGGAGGAGGAGGGGTACGGGGAACCACCTCATGCGAGGAGCCCCAGCGGCTCGAAGTCGCCGACGACCGGCTTCGGGTCGACCTGCAGGAAGTCCTTCAGCAGCGACGCGTAGAGCCTGCGGAAGTCGGTCGTGAACCTGAGGTTGTCGTTGTCGAGGTCCTCGAGCGACGGCTGCGCGCCGTGCATGCCCGGCTTCACGCCCTCGCCGATCACGAAGCACGGGTAGGCCGAGCCGTGGTCGGTGCCGCCCGAGAGGTTCTCTCTCGCGCGCCGGCCGAACTCGGAGAAGACCATCGTCACCACGCGGTCGCCGAGCCCGAGCGTCTCGATCTGCTCCTGGAACGCCCGCAGGTTGTTGCCGGCCTGCGCGAGGAGCTGGTTGTGCTGGCCCGCCTGGTTCGCGTGCGTGTCGAAGCCGCCGAAGGAGAGGTGGATCACCTCGAGGTCGAGGTCGCTCTTCAGGAGCGCCAGCGCCTTCGCGAGGTCCTCGCCGAGCGGGCCGTAGAGCCCGTTGCGGATCGGCTGGAGCGCCGCGATCCGCTTCGCGACCGCGAATGCCTCGAGCGCGCGGCGCGCGACGGCGCCGCTCGGGCCCGGGTCGTCCTTCAGCCCCTCGTACATGGCGAGCGTGCCCTCCGTGCCCTGCGGCAGCGCGAACTGCCGGAAGTCGGTGAGCGAGACGACGCCCTGCACGCTGCCCGCGAGGGAGAGCGGCCGCTCCTTCTCGAGCGCGACCGCGCGCAGAGGCTTCTCCTTCGGGTGCTTCTCGAGCGCGCGGCCGAGCCAGCCGTCGGTCGGGCTCTTGTCGGGCTCCGCGCTGTAGTAGATCTCGGTCGCGCGGAAGTGGCTGTAGTCCGGGTTCGGGTAGCCGACGCCGTTGACGATCGCGAGCCGCTCCTTTCCCCAGAGCGTCTCGAAGCCCGCGAGCGACGGGTGGAGCCCGAGCGCCTTGTCGATCTTCCTGACCTGGCCGTCGTCCACGGCGAGGCCCGGCCGGAGGATCCGGTACATCGGGTCCGCGTACGGGATCACCGTGTTGAGGCCGTCGTTGCCGCCGTTCAGGTGCAGGACCACGAGCGTGCGCGCGCCGGGCTCCTTCGCGGCGCCCTGCGCCCACGCAAGCCTCGGCAGCGCGAGGACCGAGCCGAAGGCGAGTCCTCGCTGGAGCAGTTCGCGGCGGTTCAGCATGGGTCGGTTCCTCCTACGCGAGCTGGTACTCCGGCGACGCGAGCGCGAGCGCCACGCGCTCCTCGCCGGCCGCGGCCTCGAGCGCCTTTCGGAGCTCCGGCGGCGCCTGGCCGTCGAAGGCGATGTCCACGATCCACGCCGCCGCCGAGGGCTTCATCTGCGCGAGCCGCCGCGCGGCCTTCATCCGCTCCACGACCGCGGCGCTCGTGAGCCACGCCGTGCCGTCCGGCCACCCCTTCACCGACGGCGGCCGGAAGAGGATCTGGCCCATCCGCTCGAGCGACCCGTGGACCCAGAGCGGCGTCTCCCGGATCCCCGTCCCCCGGAGCCCCCCCACACAAACCTCGACGGGGCCCTTCACGAGGCAGCGCAGGCGCTTCTCGTCGAGGAACGAAGGCGAGAGGAACATCGCGAACAGAGCGGAGCGGATGTCGCCGCCGGTCGCCTCGAGCACCTCGGCGATCTCCGCGACCTCCCCGGGCGTCGGGTCGCCGTGCGAGAAGAAGCGGAGCAGCTTCGTCGCGATGAAGGCGCGGCACGCGGGGAGCGCGGTGAGGATCGCCACCACGTCGGTCCCGTCGAGATCGCCGGTCTTCCCGTGCACGGTCTTCTCGCCGTGGTCGTGGAACTCGTCGCTGAAGACGAAGTCGTGGTGGCGGCTGCCCCAGCCGGTGAACGCGCGCGCGATCTCGCGGATGTCGGTCTCGGTGTAGTTGCCGATGCCGAGCGTGAAGAGCTCCTGCAGCTCGCGCGCGTAGTTCTCGTTCGCCTGGCCCTTGCGGTTCGCGTTGCCGTCGAGCCAGCGGATCATCGCGACGTCCCTGCTGACGTCGAGCACGAGCGCGTCGAAGCGGCCGGCGCCTTTCGAGCGGAAGAGACGATACTGCCGCCACATGAGCGCGGGCTCCTGGATCTTCACGTTGGACGTCGCGAAGTGACCGTGCCAGAAGAAGGCGAGCTTCTCCGCGAGCGGCGCCTTCCCGCCCGCCATCCGGTCGAGCCAGACCTGCTGGATCGTGCCCGGCTCGTAGGGGTCGAAGTCGGGGGGTTCCGGGGGCAGGGGCTCGTCGAGCTCGTCGAGCAGCCGCCGCACCGCGCCCCGGTACCCGAGCTTCCTCCACAGAGGGGCGTCGTCCGGCGCGAGGCCGAATCCCGCCCGCCGGAGGAGGTGGCCCACCGCCTCGTCGCCCGTGAGCGCCATCCCCGCATTCTCGCACGGCACCGCCGGACCGTGCCACGCGCCTGTCAGCCGGCCCGCGAACCCCTGCCGCGGGCCTCCTCGATTCAGGGCGTGAGCTGGACGCGGAGGTCGAACGGCGCGGTGACGGGGCTCGACGTGGGGAGCACGCGGATCACGTAGTCGCCGCCCGGCGTGACGGTGGCGGCCGTCCCGGTGCCCGCGGAGACGATGTTGTTCTCGAGATCGAGGATCTCGACCCGGAGGCTCGCGGCGCTCGTGACCGTGACGAGCAGCGTCGCCTGGCCCGCGATGTGGATCTCGAAGTAGCGCTGCGCGAAGAGGCCGATCTCCGGGTTCGCCCCGGGCGACGCCGTGTCGATCACGTCCGAGAACGTCTCGTCGTACGTCGGGACGACGGTGTCGTCGGGGCGCAGCGGGTCGCGGATCGGCGTCGGCCACTCGGTGGTGTCGTCGACGGGGTAGCCGAGGTTGTGGCTCTCCGGGAACGTGAGGAGGACCTCCGCCTGGACGGTCGAGAACGACTGGTTCGCGACGTACTCGTCGAGGGCGGAGTAGATGTAAGGGTAGCTGTTTCCCGGCCGCAGCGCCTCGAGGTCCCCGAGCATGAGGAAGAGGGGCACGGTGATGTCGTCGCTGTCGGCGTCTAGGCCGCTGCCGTCGAAGATGTCCCAGAGCACCTCCGTCGTCGTGAACCGCGAGCCGATGCCGACCACGCCGGGATCCTGGTAGACGTTCGGGTCGTCGGGGCCGAGGCTTCCGAGCGCAGGGTCGAAGAACGACTCCGCGTTGAAGAAGCGGACCACGTGGCCCGCGGCGCCGATCCCCTCCGTCTCCCAGTACTCGGGCGTCCCGCGCACGGCGCAGGAGAAGAAGTCGAGGAACCCCTCGCGCCACGCGGCGCTCGGCACGAGGAGCGTGTCGTCGGGGGTCCCCGCGGGCGCGACGGCGTTCGAGAAGTACGCGAGGAAGTAC
Organism: Planctomycetota bacterium; assembly: GCA_036273915.1. Taxonomy (GTDB): domain Bacteria; phylum Planctomycetota; class PLA2; order PLA2; family PLA2; genus PLA2. Next base: position 5,497 of record DASUGR010000165.1, read on the forward strand.
TCTCCGAGAAGCCGTGCCAGCCTCGGGTCGTCCCACGCATCCTGGTTGGACGCGTCGTTGCCGGTGATGCCGCCGGCCACGAAGATCCGGCCGAGATGGGGCCCCGCGTCCGAGAAGGACGAGACTGCGCCGTTGCCCGGCTCCCAAAGGACGTCGAGGTCGGGAACCTCGCCGGTGACCCCGCCGCGGATCGCCGAGAGACCGGTGAAGAGGACCTCGAGGATGTGGAACGCCCCGGCGGTCTCGAGCGGGACGTTCAGGTCGATGCGCGTCGTCCTGAGGTCGGGGTCCGTGGTGAGCGGGGACACGACCTCGTACGGGTCGGCGGACGAGAGGCCCGGCAGGACGCGCAGGTCGGTGCCGCCGGCGATGGTTGCGCGCGCTACGGTCCGCACGCGCACCGGCTCCGCCGGGTTCTGGCCGAAGTTCACGGTGACCGTGTAGTTGCCCTTGGAGTCTGTCGTCGTGGAGCCGAGCAGCTGTCCGTTGGCGTCCAGGACGTCCACTGTGAACCGGGGGCCGTTGCGGGGCAGGTTCGGGGCCACGAAGCCGGTCTCCGGCACCAGCCGGCCCGCCGCGTCTCGCATCGACATCCTGGGGCCCGTGACGTAGTAGCCGACATGGCCCTCGAAGGCCCGGATCGTGTCGATCACCGGTGCGGGCGGACCCATCGGGCGACCGCTGCCCCCGCACGCCACCAGCAACAGGACCAGGAACAGGAGGGGTAGGAAGCCGACGATACGCATAGCCGAGATTCCCGTACCCCCGCCATTCTACTGTCGGGAGAGCTCCCGGGGGAGGGGACGGATTTCACTCGTGGGCGAGCGCGTTCAGCCAAACCGACGGCGGGCCGCTCCCGAGGGAGGCCGCCTCCCCGCGTGCCGTCTTCCACTGGAGGAAGGCGGAAACCACGTCGTGGACCGACTGGCGCTCGGCGTAGTAGCCAAGGAGCACGTAGGCGCTCTCCGCGGCATCGAGATCGGTCTCGGCGCTGCCCAGGAGGGCCTGGATGTCCGGCTGCGGGCCCGCGTCATAGATCGCGAACGACCCCTCCCGCCAAGGCGTCTCCTTCCCGTTCAAGACGGCGTGGACGGAGAACCGGTACTCTCCCGGCTTCAACCGTCCTGGCGGCAGGATCAGCTGGAACGTCGTGCGGATGCCGGTGGCCGATGCCTGCACGGTCCCGTCCGAGCTCTCGAGGCGGAACGAATAGCTCTCGGCGTCCGGCCGGGCCGGCCAGTAGAAGGCGGGTCGGGCCGCGAGGATCGTCCCGGCGGGACCCAGGTCGGGCAGGTCGGGGTGCGCGCGCGCGAACCGCGCGATGCGCGCGCCCGCGAGGGACGGGGCGAGCTGCGGAGGCCGCGCGTCGACCCTCGGCACGAACGGGAGCAGCACGCCCGCCGCGAGGACACACGCGGCGGCGCCGACCGGAGGGAGGAAGCGGAGGCCCGTGGCCCCGGCGAAGGCCTCCCAGCGGTGGCGCAGCTTGTGGAGAAGTCGCACGGCGGCCTATCTTCCCGCACCCGCCGCGGGAGGCAAGGAGCCGAGCTCGAGCCTGAGCGTGATCGAACGCATGGAGGCGGGGACGATCTCGAGGTCTATCAGCCGGTCCCCGAGCCGACCCTCGAGCTCGGCCTCCGCCGCGCGGGTCAGGCGGGCCATCTCGATCGACAGGCCGAGGCCCGCTGGAATGCGCTCGGCGACGCACTCCTCGGCGGCGAGCGAGAGGAAGAGGCGGGAGAGGAACGTCTCGAGGCACTCCTCGGGGAGGGCTTCCGGGGGGATCTCGCGCACGAGCCGCAGCGGGACCCAGAAGGAGGAGTCGGTCGCGGGATAGTAGAGCCGCCCACTCCCGCGGAGGATCGCCATGAGGATCGCAGCGCCCTCTCCCGTCCCCATCGCGGATCGGTAGGAGGGCGCGGGGGCGACGAGCGACCCGACGGCGATCTCCTCCATTCGCAGGAGGGTATCCGACGGCCCCCGGAGCCCCCTCGCTTCCCGTGCCGAGCGATTCGCGCCACGAGTCGGGCTTACGTGGCGCAATTGTTCGGTTGCGGTGTGCCAAACCCATAAACCAAAAGACCGGCCCGGCCCTAAGACGCTTGGAGACAACGGCTTCGGGCGGTCCCGGTTTTCGCTCGCGCGCGGGCGTGCGACTTGCTATCCCGGTTCCTGTAGACGGTGAGGGCGGAGGTTCCGCATGGAATGGCGCGCCCTCGAGGAGCATTTTCGCGAGGCCGGCAGGCAGGAGCCGGCGCCCTTCGGCGACGGTGCGTTCGAGTGGGACCACTCCCGCTACGCCCGGGCCTTGGGGCTCACCGGGGAGCCCGGTGCGCACGATCTTCCGCATCGCGCGTGCGTCGTCGCGGCGCTTCCGCCGGGGCGTTGGGATGCAGCGGAGAAGCGGCTCCAGGGTTTGGCCGAGCCGCGCGGCTGGGCGGTGTGGCGCGTGAGCGCCCGGCCCACCGTCGCCGTGCCCGACGCCGTGACGTACGCCCTGGGCGTCCGCGCCATCGGGCCGGACGCCTTCTCGCTGCGGCGCGCCGCGCGGCCCATCCGACCGCGCGACCGGCGGCTGCAGAAGGAGGGGCTGCCGTTCCCGCTCACGACCGGCGAGCGCTGGCTCATCGCGACGGAGCGCGTGCGGCGGCGCATGCGCACGGAGATCGGCACGCGCGGACTCGTGCTCTTCATCGAGGACGCGGAGTGGCTCACCCCCGCGGCGCTCGCGCTCCTCATGCATCTGCTCGACGCGGAGCGCGCGTGGAGGGCGCGCATGCTCGCGCGCGCGGCGCACGTGTATGTCGTGTTCGCCGTGGCGCCAGGGCAGGAGACGGGCGTCGTGCGGATGCTCGAGCGGTTCGGGCTGAACGGTCATCCCCCCGTGCTGCGCGAACGGCGCAGGCCGGTGGCGGGTGTCATGCCGCCCATCCTGCGCGACGCGGAGGAGGAGTACCTCTTCGGCGCGCTGGCAGCAGCGCCCGTGGCGCTCTCGGAGGAGGACGTGCGCGGTTTGTTCGGGGCGAGCGCGGTCGATCGGTGTCGCGCCATGGTCGAGCGGGATCTCCTGCGCCTGCGTGTGGAGGCCGGGCAGGTCTGCTACATCGCGAACCTCGCGGTGTCGGCGACGGCGCCGATGCGGGCGCTCGTGGCGATCGCCGAGGGCTACAGGAGGAAGTTCCGCTGCGGGCACGAGCACTTGGGTCTCGCGGCCGCGGCGGTCGATCTCATGCTGGGGCGGGCTCATCGCGCGGTCGCCTCGGTCGCGCGGATGTGCCACACCGCCGGCGCCCTGCTGCCGCACCGTGTGTTCGAGTTGTTGGACGCGGCGCTCGAGCGGATGCGGCCGAAGCTGAAGGCGGACCACGTGGCAGCCTGGTTCTCGCTCGCCGCGCATGACCGTGCTTACGACCATGCGCGGGAGCTGGCGGGTGCCACGACCGACCGCGCGCTGCGGACGTGGAAGGAGCTGTACCGCGTGGTGCGGGTCGTGCTCTGCACGGGGCGGACGCACCTCGACACGTGTCTGCCCGAGGACTTCTGGCCGAGGCTCAAGTCGCAGTGGATCGCAGGCCCGTTCATGGACGCGTCCTGCGTGCTGGCGGAGCTCTTCTGGCGGAAGCGTTACTTCAGCAACGACGAGATCCGGCAGCGCTACGAGTTCGCGTGCGACTGCTTCGAGCGCGGCGAGAGCGAGAAGCCGCGAGGTCCTTGGTTCGGCCGATTGGAGCGCGTCGCGCGCCTAGTGATCTATCGCGCGGCGCTGCATCTTGAGGTGCCTACTCGAATCCTGTCAACGCCGAGCATTTGGAGTCCAACGCTCCGGACATTCCTCCACAGAGAGCAGCTACCTGCGTACCTTGTCGCGGCTGCGGTCTTCATTGAGACCGCGACGAATGAACTCTGTATGCCAAGGAGCTTCTCCAAGACGGATCGGTCTTTCGCGATGTTCCTCGGCGCGTCGACAGGCAACCCCGCGGATCTCGTGGTGCCCATAGCCATGGAGGGCCGCCGGCTATGGTGGCGTGGGCTGCGACTACTTCTCCGCGACGTCTTCGACGACCTTCTTCTCGTACTCCGGTATCGGCCAAGCCCGACCGACCGACGCGATGGCCCCCGTTTTTTCATCTTTCTGGCCGGCGGCCGTGGCCGGCTCGTCGGTACGAACGCGCTCTTTCTGAGGCATGGTCGCCAAGACATCCCGGGCGGCGACGCGTTCGATGAAATGGCGGTCGCCGCCGAACTCATGTTTGTTGGCGACCTGGTGGGTGCGCGCGACCAACTGGCCCTGGCGCTCGCGAGGGCCGTCAGTTGTCCGTACTTGTTGGCGGAGACGATCGTCCTTCATGCCACCATCGCCATCAAATCACTAGACGCAGAGATGCTGTGCTTAACGCGAGCACTGATCGAGCAGCATCAGAGGATACTCGGACCGGATCTTTGTCGCTACCTTGACGCCTTTGTCCAGGGGAGCCGGGCTCTCCTGTCCGCGGATCTGGACGCGGCCCGGCGGTGTTTCGCGACCTCGCACGCCTCACTCCGTGGTAGTGCTGAGCGAGCCGTGATGCTGAAGCGGACCGCCATGACCCGCAGCCTCGAGATTGGGTACGTGCAGCGCGTCATCGCACTTTGGTCCACGGGCACCTTCCGTCGGCCCGGCGTATGGAAAGTGATCAAGAGGGTGTGCGCGGGGCCTTCTTGGAGGTCGGCAATCCGCTCTGTAGATAAGAAGGCCGCCATCTGTTTGGAGTACGTCTTTGCGATTCTTGATGCGTGGGTTGTCGTTGATCGTGACGACGACGACGTGCTTCGGGCTGCACTCTTTCTGAAAGATGCCGTGGACGCGACGTTTCGGCAGTTGGGATGTGGCTTTGCTCAGTTGGCGGCACGATGGGCTCCGCGCTTCTACGAGAACCTGAGTCGAGCAGTCGCGGCGAGGGTTGGCGTGGGATTATCCGCTCCTGAAGCCCGCGCGCTCGACGCATCGCTTCGCACAATCGAAGGCGTGTGGCCGGTCGAACACCTGTCGGCAGTTGGAGGGCGCCGCGATCGAATCAGGATCCGTGCCGATGGCTCGCACGCCAAGCGAGCGAGGCGCATGAGTGTTGAGTGGTACGACGATGCCACGACATACGCTCGGCTGTGGGAGGGAACCGGCCTCTCCCGGACACTTGTGGGTGGTGAGCGTGTGGTGGTTGCTTATGGATACGTGGGCCCCTCTGAGTCGAAACCGGTTGCGACGCCGCTGAGATTCGTGGTCGTTCCCCTTGACGAGAGCGGCTTCGAAGTTGAAGTAGGAGCCCTAGGGAACGCAAGCGCCGGCATGCGGCACGCGAAGCGCAAGGGGATAACGGGGTTTGCGTTCATCGGTCGATCGGAGGCGGCGAAGAAAGTAAGAGCGTTCATCGACACCGCTACGCGGTGCTCGTATCCGGTGCTGATTCTCGGTGAGACCGGAGTCGGAAAGGACCTTGTGGCGCGGTGTATCCACGCAGGCTCCGAGAAGCGCATGAAGCCGCTCGTCACGATCGAGTGCGCAGGTATTGTTGACGGCCTTCTCGAATCCGAGCTCTTCGGTCATGAGAAGGGAGCCTTTACGGGGGCCCATGCTTCGCACCAGGGAGTGTTCGAGCGAGCGGACGGGGCCGCGCTCCTCTTGGACGAGGCGGACAGCATGCCGCGGCGGATGCAGGCCGCGGTGCTTCGCGTTCTTGAGTCAGGGGAGTACCGACGTGTGGGGTCGTCCTCAACGCGGGGTTCGTCGTTTCGGCTAATGACTGCTGCCCTACCGAGGCTGCTTCGGATGGTCGAGAGCGGGGAATTTCGCCAGGACCTGTTCTACCGGATCAGCACACTTCGGATCGAAGTCCCTCCGTTACGCGAACGAGACGGGGACGTCGAGGAGATCGCTGAAGCGCACGCGCGAACGCTTGGCCTCCGCTTAACGGCCGCCGCTCGCCAGGTCATCGGTGCTTACGACTGGCCCGGAAACGTGCGGCAACTTCAACACTGCATCCAGGCAGCCGGACTGCATGCGGTCGACATTCGAATCGGCGGGGCAGCAATGAACGAGATCATCGGCTCCTATCGGGGTAATCAAGCAGCCGGAGAGGACGGTAGCGAGATCCCGGACGCGGCATGGATGAGGGCGCTCCGCACCCTTGAGCGGATGAACCGTTTCGGCACTTGGGACTTCGCGCAGGCGGCGGATCTCTCGCGAAGGTCCGCACAACGCCAGATTGCCCGGCTGCTCCGTGAGGGGCGCATCGTGAGAATCGGCGCCGGGAGGGCAACGCGCTACGGAATCCAGTCGTAGGGGGCCATAAGTAGTTGTCCGCCCGTTAGTTGCGCCTGATAGCCGGGGCGCGCATCAGTTCAGGACATGGCGGTCGGATTGCCGATAAGGGGACGTGGACCGAGCCCTCGCGTCGATGCTCACGGCGTTGCTGCCGCCGCGCTACAGGATCGAGCGCGTCCTCTCCGACGGCGACCGATCCCTGACGCTACATGTATTCGACACCGGACTACATCAGGCTCCCGCGGTCCTCAAGGTGGAGTCGCTTGGCGACGACGTGGTGCCCGAAGTCGAGGCCGGCTTTCGGCGGGTCTGCGCCGCACTGGCCAGTCTCCAGAGCGACTGGCTCGCCGTGCCCTACACATTTGGGATGTTGGTCTCGCCGTCGAGGCGGCTCTATGGCTACACCGTGCGCGCGTACGTGAACGGAGCACCCCTGTCGTCGTTGCCGCTGCCTATGACCACAGAGGCCGTGCTCCTCTCGACACTCCACGTGTGTCAGGGGCTTCAGGCCCTTCACGCGAGCAACCTGTTCCACTGCGACCTGAAGCCGGAGAACGTGATCGTTCGTCACGCGGGGGGGGGCAAGGTCGACGGGCGTTCCCAGTGCGTGCTCATCGATATCGCTTATCGGCCCCAGCCATCGACAGAGGCGCTGACGGAAGTGACGCTACAGTATTTGGCGCCCGAGATGCTCGACGGACATCCCGCGAGTCCACGCACTGATCTCTATGCGGTTGGCGTGATGGCCTATCGGCTCCTCACCGGACGCCTGCCGTTCGACGGGGCGACCCTTGCAGACATGATCCGCAGGCAGCGCGCACGCGAGTTCCCGCCGCTCGCCGCACTGCGGCAGGACCTTCCAAGCGGTCTCTGCGACGTTGTCGAGCGGCTCCTTGAACCCAACCCCGAGAACAGACCAGAGAGCGTTGGCGCGCTGGTTGCGTTCCTCCACGAACAGGCCGGTTCGATCGCTACCGGCGTACGTTCGCCCTCGGGATCCCGACGCTTCGTCGGTCGCGGTTCCGAGCTCTCGGCCTGCGTGAAGGCGCTTGGTCTCGATCGGACGGTTGGTGCGAGCAGCCTTGAGATCTCGGGTCTCCGAGGCTGTGGTGTAACATCCTTCCTTCGGGAGCTGCAGGACAGACTCGAGGCCCGGGGGGCGACGGTACTGACAGCCGCCCCGCGCGCCTTGGCGGGTACCACGCTTCAGTTCCAGCTTCGCGAGGCCGTGCATGCGATCGCCCGTCGGCCACTTCCGTCGGACAGCGAGCCGGAGAGGCTTCGTCCCCCCCGCACATCAACAGATCTGCTTGACGATCTACTGGTCGCGACGCAGGACCGGAAGGTGGTTCTCTTCGTCGATGATTGGCGGTTCTGCGACGTAGGAGAGATTCAGTTTGTGCAACGGCTGATTCGACAGGAGAAGGCGGCCGGCGAGGCCATGCCTTCGCGATCGGGCCGGTGCCAATTGGTGCTCGGGAGTACGTCCGATCAGCCAGAGAAACCGGCAGCACTCTCGGGCGATATATCCAAGTGGATTCGCTTGGATGGCCTTCGGCCGCAGGATGTCGCAGTACTTCTCGGCTGCGACGGGTCATTTCCGCGAGCCTTCTCATCGCGACTCCACGCCACAACAGGTGGTGTACCGCGGGCGATCCGGGCCTTCTTGGATCGGGTGCCATCGGATCGGGTGCCGCGTGAGGGTGAGCTCGAGGCCATTCTGGCAGCCGTTACTCAGGACAGGGAGGATGAGCGGCGTAAAGAGGTCGAAGCGTTAAGGCAAGCTCCCGGCGGCTATGCCCTACTCGCTCTTTCGCTCTGGAGCGACGAGTTGGATTTGCCCCGGTGGCGTGCGATCGCAGGTGCGCTGGGCAGCCCCAGCTCGGTGGAGCTTGTCGTCGATCGGATCGAAGCGAACGGATCTCTCCGCGTGCGGAGTTGCCAGCGGCACCTCAGCGAGTTCGTCGTCGGGAGTCTCTCAGACTCGGAGCTCGATCGAATCGTCCGAGCGGTCCTGGACGCGACTCGCGCATTGTGGCGATCGAACGAACCGACCGAGCTAATCCCCCTTCTCCGCTTCGTTGCTAGGCTCGGCCGAGTGCCGGTGCGCACCACGTGGAGCGTATGTCGTGCGCTCATCCTGCTCCTCGACCGGGGTTACTTCGCCGACGTGGAATCCGTCGCCGCTGCCATATCGCGCGGTCTGAACCCGCCGTGGTGGGTGAGCCTCTTTCACGATGCAGCGCGGACAAGTGCGATGTTGCTTGGAGGCGCACCATCCGGGCTCACGGAGGCTCCCGTCGATGCCGGGGGTTTCTTCCGGGCTTGGATTCTCGCTCGTCGGCTCCTTCGCGCGCGTTATCGTAGGGAGGCGCTTGAAATCCTCGACGTGCTGTGGGTCTCCTCGCTTCCTGTACTTCGCTTTGTGTCCCTGGCGTTGGCCGAGGACCGCGCCCTCGCGGCGGCGGAGACCGCCGACGCAGGCAAGCTCACTGAAGTTATGAGATGGATGCTTAACCGTGTTCGCCGGTCAACGCATGTGACGTGGCCGAGAAGCGGGGGTCCCGTGCGTGCAATTCGGGCCCGCCTCAGAGCGTGTCGACAGCGAGCACGGTTCCAGAGAGTGCGGGCACGCGCACACACGCTTCGGGGTAGGATTGAGCGTGCGCTGACCGCGTGTCGCAACGAACGTCTTCTGGACCGTGCGCACGGGAACACCCTGCGAGAAGCGTCGTGTCTGAACAACGAGGGCATCTTGCTTACCCGAGCGGGAGCCGGCCCCGCGTCCGTCACCGCGCTGGAGCGCGCGGTTCGCCTTCGCGAGAAGCTCGATGACGAGGGTGGGCTTGCCATATGCCTCATCAACTTGGCAGCCGCACTCTCCGCCAGCGGGAACATTGGGGGTGCTGCCTCGGTACTCAACCGGGCGCGAATTGTCGCAACGCGCAACGGTCTTGTGCGCCTCAGGAACCTTTCACTTCTGAGTCTCGCCATCGCATACAGCCGCCGCGGCCAACTTGACGACGCGCATCGCGTGCTTCGGCAGGCCAGACACACGACTCGCGGCGATCAGGACCCGGAGGCTCACGCGCGGGCACTGTTCAACACGGGGTTTCTCTCGGTGAGTCGTTGGAGCCCGCTTGGGGCGGAACGGTGTGCCGCTGGTCTCGATCGCCTTCACTTGCGTGGAACTACATCTGAGGCAGATGCATGCGGCGACCTGATAAGAGCGGAGCTAGCCTTTCGAGGGAGAGACTGGGCGCATCTCCACACGATCGTCACTCGGCTGCACGGCAAGGACATCCACCCGACGCTCACCGCGGCATACGCCGCCCGGATTGCGGTTGAGGCGGGTGAGCGAGTGGCTAAGGAAGCTGCGTTGGAGCGGCGGAGCCCGGCGAGCGTGCGGCTCCGACTTGGCCTCCTGCGTCGCCGCGATCATGGCGTCGGCCTCGAGTCGCTGTCACGGCTGGTCCGCATCGCACGTCGGCACGCCACAACGCGGGAAGCGGTGGAGTGGCTCATAACCCATCTTGGCAGCCAGCGTGGGGATGGCGATCCGTCCGTCGAGTTTGGGTTGAAGGCCCTGTCATGGTTTGAGTTTCGCGAGGGCCATGACGACCTGCAGATCGAACTGCGGGCACAACTCGCAGCCATGCTGCGGGCGCGGGGCAGGAGCGCGGAAGCATGGCGGCTCATTGAGGACGCCCTACTTCGGTTCCGCCGGCTTGAGCGGAGACTGCGTCGCTGGGGGAGGGGCGTGCACGTGCTTCTTCATCTGCAGGAGCGAATCCAGGTTGCACTCAGGGGCGCGTCAGCGGGCGGTACACGCACAGGGGAGGAAATGAGCGCGGCGCTCTGCGTGCAGGCCTTTGATCTCCTCATGGAGAACCGCCAGAACTCCGGTCGAGACTCACGACAGACCGACGTGCTCGTGCGCTTGGGTGTTGCCCTCGGCAAAGGTGGAGAACAAGACGCGCTCATCGACCAGATCCTCTCCATGGCGCTCGACCTGACTGGTGCTCAACGTGCCGTGCTCATTACGGGCACATCGAAGTCGCACGAGGTCCGGCGCACGCTGTTTGCAGGCGGCGGGCCCTCGACCGAAGCACGGCTCGACATCAGCTGGGCTATCGTGTCGCAGGTTCTCACGTCGGGCGAGTCGAGCCTCTTCAGCGACGCGCTTACGTCCGAAGAGCTCGCGAGTCACCGCAGCATCGCGACTTTCAAGCTGAGGTCGCTCGCCTGCGTGCCGCTGCGCGCGGGTGGGGAGCGCCTGGGAGTCCTCTACCTGGACCATCACGGGATAGCCGGCCTCATCACGGCCGATATGCTGGGGTTCCTCGAGCTCTTGGGGTCGCTCATCGCCCTCATGATCCGCATGGGGCACGCGGAAGAGCGGGCCTTGAAAGCACGCGTGGAGCTCGGGGAGACGCACCGGCACCTGATGCGCGCCGAACGAAACCGAGTCGCGGGCGAACTCGCCGGTGGCCTGGTCCACGATCTCAAGAACGTCCTTGCCGCCGTCTCGGGCCGCTCCCAGCTCCTGCGGCGAGTCAACGAGGACCCCAACGTGCTCCGCACGCTGGACGCGATCGAGAAGGCCGCGGGTACGGGCGTGGGACTGCTACAGCGGCTTCAGGAGTGCTCCCGCGACCACTCATCGCAGCGGGAGGAGGCGGTCGATCTCGTGGCCGCTGCCGTCGAAGCGCTAGAGCTGCTCGCTCCCCGACTTGAAAAGGGCGGCGTCCAGGTGGAAGTCAAGGGCTTGCCGGGAGCAATGGTGTGGGGAACGCCCGGAGAGTACCGGGAGATGTTCCTGAATCTCCTCGTCAATGCGTGCGATGCGATGCCCGACGGCGGGACGCTCAGCGTCTCCTTCCAGGCGGACCCCGACAAGCGGCAGCTGGAAGCCGCGGTCAAGGATACCGGCGTCGGCATGTCCGCGGAGACGCAGGCACGCATCTTCGAGCCATTCTTCACGACAAAGGGTAACCAAGGAACCGGGCTGGGTCTGGTCGTCGTGCGAAGCGTCGTTGTACGGCGCGGCGGGTCCGTGGTCGTCGAGAGCTCTGTGGGATCTGGAACATGCTTCCGGGTCGTGATCCCGGCCCTCGTGTCGCACGGGCGGGAAAACGAAAAGGGCCGCTTGGATTCCAAGCGGCCCCAAGAGCGTTCCTTGATTGAGGAGTGCTAGTCCCACTGCTGGAGGGGCGTTTCGCCAATCAGCAGGCCCGCCGGATCGCGCAGCTCGACCCGGTTGCTCGGGTGGTTCATCGGGAAGATCACCGTCGCGTTGCCGGTCAGGGGGTCGACCGGGACGAACATCACGTCGATCGGGCCGGCCCCGAAGTCCATCACCGCGTGGACCGTCGAGCCGAGCGGGGCGCCCCACGAATGGGTGTCCACCCGCAGCACCTCGATGCCCGACACCCGGAGCACCTCGATCCCGCTGTTCGTCGCCAAGGCTACCGTGCCGCCGAGCACGACGACCGCGAACAGGGCATTGCGAAGATTCCTCATGGCTTCCTCCTGGAGGGGGCGAACTCGACCTCGATTCGTCACTTCTGTCCTCCTTGTCACCGACCCCATGATGTCCGGGGATCGCTACATGCTCAACCTCCCGATCGCGAAAAGTCGACATACAGAGCTGATATGGCGGCGCGCATAAGAGCATGCTGTACAACGAGTTGCGTCATGCGCGCCACTAATATGTGTATATGCATGTACCGTGTTGGCGCGCAAGGACGCGTAAGATGAGCCCAATGGGACCAAATGGACAAAAGACGTTACCAAATGAGACCAAAGACCGGACCAATCGACTCTTTTTGGGTCAAGACGACCTCTGGAGGCCCATTTAGCGGGCATCCGCCCCGACGGCGGCGTAGTCGGTAACCCCGCGAACCGGGCCAAAAGAGTCGCCTTCGCATCGCCTGTGCCCCCTGCCGAATCTTTTCGTAGGATGAAATCGGCCTTGGACAAGGCCGGTCGGACAAGCACGGATGGCGGACCCCAACCCCTTTGCGGCAGCCGGGAGAGAAGATCCCGACCTCGACATCGTTCGTCTCGCGCAAGCCCGCTCCACGCGGCGCGTGGCGATGGGGATCCTCTACGAGCGGTTCCGCGAGCGCGTGTACAACGTCGCGCTACGCGTCGTCGGCAACAAAGATGAAGCGAGCGACGTCCTCCAGGACGTCTTCCTCCTCCTCTTCCGCAAGATCCACCGGTTCCGCGAGCGGGCCTTCTTCGCTTCGTGGGTCTACCGCATCACGGTCAACGTTGCGCTCGACCACCTGCGGCGGCGCCGCCGCGCGCCGCTGCCCACCTCCAGCGAGGCGCTGCTCGACGCGCCGCTGGAGCTCGAAGAGCTCTCGAGCCCCGAGCGCCGCCTGGCCGGCCGCGACCTCGAGCGGCACGTCCGCGCTGCGCTCCGCAACCTCTCGCCGCGGCTCCGCATCGTGATCGTCCTCCGGTACCTCGAGGGCCTTGCGTACGGCGACATCGGCGAGATCCTTGGGTGCTCGGTCGGGACGGTCAAGTCGCGGCTGAACCGGGCGCATGCGGCGATGCGCCGCGAGCTCGCGCGGCGCTACGGCGGAAGCGGGGAAGCGGGGGCCGCTTCGGCATGAGCCGCCGGCCGCGCGCGGCGGCCCGACGCGCGAGCCGCGTTCACGCGGTTCTCGTGGTGCTCCTGGTCCTCGCAACGCAATCGGCGCCGGGAAGCTCCGCGGCCGACTCCCTGCCCGACGAAGCCGAAGCGCGCCGCGAAGGACTCCCCGCGTTGCCCGCGATCCTCGCCAAGATCGCGTCCTCCGACCCCGACGTCCGCATGCGCGCGCGCGCCCTCGCGCGGCGCATCGCGATCGACTACTACGAGGCGCAGGCCCCCGATGGGATGCGCCTGATCCCGGGGACGCTCGCGATCACGGCGACGGGCGTGAAGAGCGAAGGGGGGTTCTACCTCGGCGTGTACGAGGTGACGCTCGGGGAATTCCGCGTGTTCGCGCACAAGGAGAACCTCGCCGGGCTCTGGAAAGACGGCGCCGCGGATCTCCCGGCGACCGACGTCAGCCTCGAGGAGGCGCGGGCGTTTGCGAAATGGCGCGACGCGCGGCTGCCGACGCTCGAGGAGCTCGCCTGCGCGACGCACGGAGGCGGCCGCCTACGCTACCCGTGGGGCCAGCGCTTCGATCCCGCGCGCGTGAACTCGCGCGAGGCAGGTCGCGCCACCCCCGCGCCGGTGGGCAGCTGCCCGGGCGGCCTCTCCATCCAGGGCATCGCGGACCTCCTCGGCAACGTTGCCGAATGGACGGAAACGGCCGCGGATCGGCGCCGCTTCGTCGTCGCCGGCGGCTCCTACCGCTGGTACGCGGAGCAGCCGCCGCAGCCCTACAAGCTGGAGCCCGCCTCGCGGCTCCCCGACGTCGGTTTCCGCCTCGCGAAGTCCCTTCCCGCGCTTGCCCCTTGACGCGCGCGCCCGCATACGTCCAAATCCACTCGTGGCCAACGGCATCTGGGTGCGTCTCGTCGTCGAGGGCGACACGGTCGTCACGGGCTTCGTGGCGGGCGCGGAGTCCCCGAACGACTTCTGGGTCACGTTCAAGAGCCAGCTGATCCGCCTCGAGCGCGTCATCGAGGAGCTCCGGAACGGGACGAAGGTCACGCACGCGCGCCTCTACGTCAACCGCGACTACGTCATCCTCGCCTCGGTCGCGAACGAACCGAAGGGTCAATGAAGGGGGGCCGGGGGGCAGCGCTCCTCCTGCTCCTCGCGTGCGTGGCGATCGCCGTCCTCCTGCTCTCGCGCGACCGAGAGCCACCCCCCGAGCGCGCGCATCGCGCGAGCGATCTTCCGGCAGCGCCCGTCGCGCGCGCCGAGCCACCGCCCCCGGAACCCCCTGACCTCCCGCCGCCGGAGCCGCCGAACAACGAAGCGAAGCCCGGCGCCCGCCTCGTCGGCCGCGTGACGGACGAGGAGGGTCTTCCCGTAGCCGGCGCGGGCATCTGGCTCTCGAAGGGGATGGGGCCCGGGGAAGGGGAGGTGGTGGCGCGCGCGGGCGAGGACGGTCGCTACCTCTACGACGGCGTCGACGGCGAGGAGCGCCTCGTCGGCGCGCTCGCGGCGAAGTACGCGCCGTCCGGGTTCGAGAGGATCGCCCCGCGGACACAGGCGGTGTTCGAGATCGACTTCAAGCTGCGCCGCGGCGGCGGCACGCTCGCGATCACGGTGGACGACCCGGAGGCGCAGATCCTCGTCGCGCCCGTCTTCCGCGGCTACCCGGAGTCGCTCGCGCGCCGCACGGTCGACGCGAAGGGGCAGGCGACGATCGACGGCCTCCTGCCGGAGTGGAACTTCGTACGCGTGCGCGCACGGGGCCGCGCGCCCCAGACGCTGCTCACGCGGCTGTCGTCCGAAGGCATGGTGGAGGCGGACGTCAAGCTCGGGGCGGGCGCGACCGTCTTCGGTACGGCGCGCACGGTGGACGGCGCGCCCGCGCCGGGCGCGCACGTGGACCTCCTCGACTGGGAGTGGGCAGGGACCGCGGTCGTCGCCGACGAGACGGGCGCATACCGCGTGGAGCACGCGCCCGTGGCCCTCGTCGAGATCCACGCCACGGGCTCGGACGGCGCCGAAGCGTGGACGCTCCTGAAGCTCGAGGAGGGGAAGGAGTACCGATGGGATCCGGTCCTCCAGATCCCCGCCGACATCACAGGCCGGGTCGTCGATGAGGGCGGGGCGCCCGTGCCGCAGGCGACGCTCTCCTGCTGGCGGGCGGGGTCCGCGCGGCCGAACGACGAGATCGTCTCCCTGGATCCGCAGGGCAGCTTTCGGCTCCAGGGCCTCCCCAACAGCGAGTACCGGATCGGCGTATGGTGGCGGGGAGGGTTCGGCACGCCGCCGGCGGCCGAGGTCGCCGCGTTCCCGGGCGGCGACCCGATCACGATCGTCCTCCCGCGCGCGCAGGGCTCCGTCCGCGGCGTGATCACGACGCGGGACGGGCGCCCGGCCGCGGGCGCGAGAGCGAGGACGTGGCCCACGGGCGCGCCCGAGAATGAGGTCCGGACCGATGCGGCCGCGGACGGGAGCTTCCGGCTCGGCCCGCTTCCGGCCGCGAATTACTTCCTCGAGCTGCACCTCGACGGCGAGCCGACGCTCCATCTCGGCGGGATCGCGCTGGGCGCCGACGAGGCGCGCGATCTCGGCGTCCTCGTGCTCCCGGCCGGCGGCCGGATCCGGGCGCGCGTCGTCGGCGATGGCGAGGTCGAGGAGGAGACGCTCGTGAGGTCGCTCGACGGGAACGTCACCTACTCCGTCCGGCCCGGCGACGGCTGGGTCCTCTCGGAGGATCTCGCGCCCGGGCGCTACCTCGTGAGCGGCGGGGTGGCTGGGATCCTCGAGGAGGCGGAGGTTCGGCCGGGCGAGACGACGGAGGTCGAACTGAAGCTCCGGGGCGGCGGGATCCTCGAGGCGTTGGCGCTCGACGCGTCCGGAGCCGCCGTGGGCGCGATGTTCGGGATCACGGACCCGCGCGGCCATCTTGTGCTCCGCGAGTACGGGCCTCCGTTCCTCCCGCGCATCGCGAGCGGGACGTACACGGTCAGTGCCGTGGACGCGAACGGCGCACGGGACTCGCGGGAGGTCACGATTCCGGCTGGCGGCGGCAGGACGCGGGTCGCGCTGGCGTTGCGGTAGAATCCGCGGCCATGGTGGAAATCACGATCATGGACAACGGTTCGATCCGCGTGAGCGGCACGGACATCGTGCTCAAGGACATGAACGGGAAGCCGATCAAGCCGGCGAACCCGGCGCAGTTCTCGCTCTGCCGGTGCGGCCACTCGGCGAACAAGCCCTTCTGCGACGGCACGCACAAGACCTCGAACTTCCAATCCAAAGTGAGTTCGTAGGGCAGGTACCGAGTACAGGGTCGCGCCGCCGCAACTGCCTGCGGCGACGATGGTTACGGCGGGAAGGTGCGGACGCCAGCGTCCGCACCCCTCCCCCCGGCGCCCCCCTCCTTCACGCCCGGAGAACCTTCGACAGGAAGGCCTTCGTGCGGTCGTGGCTCGGCCGCTCGAACACCTCCTGCGGCGTCCCCGCCTCGACGATCCGCCCGCCGTCCATGAACGCGACGCGATGCGCGACCTCGCGCGCGAACCCCATCTCGTGCGACGCGACGACCATCGTCATCCCGTCCCGCGCGAGATCGCGCATCACCTGGAGCACCTCGCCGACCATCTCCGGGTCGAGCGCGCTCGTCGGCTCGTCGAAGAGCATCGCGATGGGCTCCATCGCGAGCGCACGCGCGATCGCCACCCGCTGCTTCTGCCCGCCCGACAGCATGTCGGGGTAGACGTCCGCCTTGTCCGCGAGCCCCACGCGCTCGAGCAGCGCGCGCGCCTTCGCGTCGCCCTGCCCGCGCACGAGCCGCGGCGCGAGCGCGACGTTCCCGAGCGCCGTCAGGTGCGGGAAGAGATTGAAGTGCTGGAAGACCATCCCGACCTCCGCGCGGAGTCGGTCGACGTCCTTCCGCGCCGCGTCGACGCGCTCCCCGTCGAGCAGCACCTCGCCGGCGTCCGGCTGCTCGAGCGCGTTGACGCACCGCAAGAGCGTGCTCTTGCCCGAGCCGCTTGGCCCGATGAGCACGACGACCTCGCCCTTCTTGACGTCGAGATCGATCTCCTCGAGGGCGGTGACCGTGCCGTACCGGCGCGTGACGCCACGCAGGGTGATGAGGGGGGGCGCGGGGGGGAGGGTCACAGGTGGACCCCCGTGCGCTCGCTGCGCTTCAACCGCCGCTCGAGCCGCCGTGCGAAGAGCGACAGCGGCACCGTGAGCGTCAGGTACATCGCCGCGACCACCAGGAATGCCTCGAAGTTCCGGTAGGTGTCGGCGCCGACCTGCTTCGCGACCGCCATCATCTCGACGAGGCCGATGAGGTAGAGGAGCGAGGACTCCTTCGTGAGCGCGATCAGCTCGCCGGTGAGCGGCGGAATCATGCGCTTGAACGCCTGCGGGAAGATGACATGGCGCAGCGTCTGCACGTGGGAGAGGCCGAGGGAGCGTGCGGCCTCCACCTGGCCGCGCTCCACCGATTCGATCCCGGCCCGGAAGATCTCGCCCATGTACGCGGCGGCGAACACGCCGAGCGCCAGCGTGCCGACGAAGAACTTGTTGTCCACGCGCAGGAGCGTGGCCACGCCGAAGTAGGCGATCCAGACCTGCACGACGAACGGCGTGCCGCGGATCAGCTCGACGTACAGATCCCCGAGGTGGCGGATCGCGAGGCGGCGGGAGAGCCGCAGCAGCGCCACGGCCACGCCGAGCACCATGCCCACCCCGAACGCGAGCCCGGTCGCGGCGACCGTGCGGCCCAGCCCCTCGACGTAGAGATCGCGGTAGCGCCACGGGATCGAGAAGTCGAGGTCGAACTGCCAGAGCGCGGCGACCAGCGCACCGGCGACCGCGGCCGTGACGCCCAGCCGAACGAGGAGCGCCTTCATTTGTCGTCGGGCGGCTCGCCGAGGTGCTTCTCGTAGATGCGGGCGTAGCGGCCGTCGGCGCGGAAGTCGTGAAGGAACCGGTTGAGCCTCTCCACGAACTTGGTGTCGCCGAGCCGCGCTGCCATCGCGTACGGTTCCTCGGATAGCGGCTGGAGGATCGCGCGCGTCGTATCGGGATGGCTCTTCTGGTGGCGGATGATCGAGTGGCGGTCGTACAGGAACGCGTCGGCCCGGCCGGTCGCGACCTCGAGGGCGCATGCACCCTCGGCATCCAGCTTCACGACCTTCGCGTCGGGGAAGAGCTTCCTGGATTGGATGTCCCCGGTCGTGCCGAGCTTCACGACCAGCCGCTTGCCGTTGGCATCGGCAGGCTTCTCGATCCCGGAGCTCACATTTACGAGTAGGCAGAGCCTCGTCTTGAAGTAGGGCTCGCTGAAGGCGCGACTCTTCGCCCGCTCCTCCGTCGCCGTCATGCCGGAGATGACGACGTCGATCTTCCCCGTTTCGAGCGCGGTCGGGAGGGAGTCCCATGCCATCTCCTCGATCCGCAGCTTCACGCCGAGGTCCTTCGCCAGGTCGCGGGCCATGTCCATGTCGAAGCCGACGAACTCCCCTTTCTCGTTCTTCGACTCGAAGGGCGGAAATTCCGGCTCCGTCCCAACGACCAGCTCCCCCCGCTCGAGGACGATGTCGAGGGTGGACCGTTCGTCCTTCCCCTTGCAGCCGACAAGGAGGGCGAGGCAGACGAGGATCGGGCCGCGCATGGCCCAAGACTATACCCGGTTGTCTGGGGGCCCCGCCTGCGGGAGCCGCTGTGCGCGCCGCCCGCCTTCGCTCCGCGAAGCGCGCTTCGGCGTGGCAAGGCCCCCGGGCCTCCGCGCCCCGGCGCTTCGGCGGGGGGCCTTGAATCCTTACGGGGGTTGGGAGACGCTTGGCGCATGCTCGCGACCCAGATCCGCCAGAAGGACAGCGTCTTCTACTTCGCCGCCTACCCCGCCGAGGCGCTCCTCAAGAAGGTCCGCTTCATCAGCCGGTACTACATGGAGGGCGAGACCATCGAGGCCGAGGAGGCGAAGGCGGACGACGAGATCGCGAAGTTCATCTCGGGCATCGAGCGCACGGACAAGGCGTTCCAGCGCCAGCTCTCGAAGCGCAAGGTCGCGCAGATCGAGAACTTCTACGAGACGGCCGAGAAGCAGCCGCCGATCCCGGGCAGCGTGCTCCTCTTCACCGCGGAGCGCCTGCGCTTCACGCCGCTCGGCGAGAACAAGACGGCGGGCATCCTCACCGAGCCGAACGACAAGTTCCTCGTGATCGACGGCCAGCACCGGCTTGCGGCGCTCCACTTCTACGAGAGCAAGCACCCCGCCGAGGCCGCGAACATCCACGTCCCGTGCATGATCTTCGACTCGCGCAGCGACGACTTCGCGACCGAGATGTTCGTGATCATCAACTCGACGCCGACGCGCATCAACAAGAGCCACCTCGTCGACCTCTACGAGCGCGTCTCGTGGGCGGCGCCGGACAGAAAGCTCGCGGCGCGCGTCGTGTCGATGCTCTACGACGAGGGCGACAGCCCGCTTCGCTACCGCATCAACCGGCTCGGCGGCCGCAGCCGGCAGGCGAAGTGGATCCTGCAGGCGGAGCTCTTCAACGAGGTGCACCGGGAGGTCCGCCCGAAGGGCCGCGCGGCGGTGCCGGAGGGGTCCGCGGGCGTCGCGGAGGCGCGCCGCAAGTACGAGGTCGTCCGCGACTTCCTCAAGGCCGCCGAGAAGGCGTGGGGACAGGCGTGGGGGAGCGCCAGCTCCATGGTCACGCGCGCGGTGACGATCAAGGCGATGATCCGCGTGGCGTTCGACCTCGCGCGCGAGGACGGGATCCCGGCCGAGGGGCGCCAGCAGCGGTGGCAGCAGCGGCTGAAGCCGTGGGCCGACATGCGGCCGGCGTTCAAGGTCGACGGCTTCTACGAGCGCTTCCCGGCGAAGGGCGAGGTGGAGCGCGTGGAGCGCGTCCGGAAGGAGCTGTCGAAGGCCGCGAGCATCCAGCCCGCAAGGCCGTAGATGGGAGGGGGTTCCGGGGGCCGCCCCCCAGCCCCCCTCATTTCCCGTTGCAGGCGGCGATCCACGCCTTCGCGCGCTCCTCGAGCAGCGGGAGCGGGATCGCACCTTCGGCGAGGATCATGTCGTGGAAGGCGCGGATGTCGAACTTCGCGCCCAGCTCGCGCTCCGCCGCCTCGCGCAGCTCGCGGATCTTCAGCTCGCCGATCTTGTACGCGCACGCCTGACCGGGCCAGGCGATGTAGCGGTCCACCTCGCGCTCCACGTTCTGCCGCGTGAGCGCGCTGTTCTCGAGCATGTACGCGATCGCGCGGTCGCGCGTCCAGCCCTTCGCGTGGATGCCCGTGTCGACGACCAGCCGCATCGCGCGCCACATCTCGTACGAGAGCCGGCCGAAGTCGTCGTACGGGTCCGCGTAGAGTCCCATCTCGATCCCGAGCCGCTCCGCGTAGAGGCCCCAGCCCTCGACGAACGCCGTGAACGAGAGCGTGGTCCGCCACTTCGGCATCCCCTCCATCTCCTGCGAGAGCGCGATCTGGAGGTGGTGGCCGGGCACCGCCTCGTGCAGCGTCAGCGGCACCATCTCGTACCTCGGCCGCTGGTCGAGCCGGAACGTGTTCGCGACGAAGTAGCCCGGGATGCCGTTCTCGATCGAGCCCCGGTAGTAGTACGCGGTCGGCGACGCCGGCGCGATGAACGCGGGCATCTCCTTCACGCCGTACGGCAGCCGCGGCAGCCTCCCGAAGAGGCGCGGCAGCTCCGCGTCGATCCGCTTCGCGAGCGCGCGGTAGCCGTCGATCAGGTCAAGGGCGTCCGTGTAGTAGAAGCGGCGGTCGGTGCGGAGGTGTTCGGTGAACGCCTTGAAGCCGCCCTGAAAGCCCGTCCTCGCGATCACGGCCGCCATCTCGCCCCGGATCCGCGCCACCTCCTTCGCGCCGAGCTCGTGGATCTCGTCCGGCGAGAGGTCGAGCGTCGTGTGGTGGCGCAGCTCTGCCCGGTACCACGCGATGCCGTCGACGCTCTCCGACGCGCCGATCGACTCGCGGCATTTGGGGATGTACTCGTCGCGGAGGAACTCGCCGAACTTCCGGAACGCGGGCACGACGCGCTCCGAGATCGCCGCCTTCGCGCGCGGCGCGAGCGGGTGGTCCGCGACGAGGAAGGGCGGGTACATCGGGTGCGACGCGGGGTCCTTCGCCTGCGCGTCGGTCCCGTTGACCAGCGCCTGCTCCGCCGCCTCCCCGAGCGTGACCCGCGGCGGCGTGCGGCCGGCCTCGAGCCCGGCGCGCATGTTGGCCGTCACCTGGTCGAGGAACGCGGGCACCTTCTCGAGCCGCGCGATGTAGTCCGCGAAGTGCTTGTCGGTCGTGAAGGAGAGCTGCGACGGCAGCTCGACGAGGTCGCGTTGCGGGCCGCCGAGCTGCGTGACCGGCGTCTGCTCGGGATGGAATGCCGCGTACGAGATCCGCTCGTTGAGCACGTGCCCGAGGAGTGCCGCATGCGTCGCGACGGCGGGCGAAAGCTCGGCGCGGTCGATCTCCGCGAGCGCCTCGAGGCGGAGCATCGCGTGCTCGACGGCGTCGCGCAGCGCCTCGGGGCTCTCGTCCTCGAGCAGGTCGTCGTAGCGTCGGTCGCCGCGCTCGGACGCCCACGTCGGGTGGCGGCGCATCAGCTCTTCGAGGTCGTCCTCGAGGAGCGCGAGCACCTTGTCGTCGGCGTCCCCGGCCCGTGCGGGCGCCCCGAGGAGGAGGAGGCAGATGAGGGCCGCGGGAGAAGGGAGGAGGGCTCTCATAGCGTGTCCGCCTTGGCCGCGAAGACGAAGTCCGTCTCCGAAAGGCCCTTGATCTTGTGCGTGAACACCGTCACCCTCACGCGGCCCCACGCCACCAGCAGGTCCGGATGGTGGTTCACCCCCTCCGCCAGCTCGCCCACGCGGTTCGCGAACGCGAGCGCCTCGCGGAAGTTCTTGAACTTGTACTCCTTCTCGAGGTGGTGGCCGTCGACGACCCGCCAGCCGCCGCCGAGCCTTCTGAGCAGGTCGTCGAGCGCCGGGCCCTGGAGCGGCGGCACGCCGCCCTTGCACGGCACGCACTCCCGCGACGCGAGCTCGCTGCTCATGCCCGCTCCCCGGAGCCCCTACCCATCCATCACGTAGGCGAAGATGAGCGGCGCGACGATCGACGCGTCCGAGTTGATCATGAACGCGGGCGTGCCGACGTCCAGCTTCCCCCACGTGATCTTCTCCGTCGGGAAGGCGCCGCTGTAGGAGCCGTACGACGTCGTGGAGTCGCCGATCTGCGCGAAGTACCCCCAGAAGGGCGTCTTCTCCTCCTCGAGGTCCTGGATGAGCATCGGCACCACGCAGATCGGGAAGTCGCCCGCGATCCCGCCGCCGAGCTGGAAGAAGCCGACCGAGTGGCCCTCCGCCGCCTGCTGCTTGTACCAGCGCGCGAGCTCCTCCATCTGCGCCGTGCCCGGCAGCAGCACCTTGTGGCTCTTGAGCCGGCCGCCGATCACGTGCGACGCGAAGATGTTGCCGAGCGTCGAGTCCTCCCACCCCGGCACGAACACCGGGACGTTCATCTCGTGCGCCGCGAGCACCCACGAGTGCTCCGGCGGGATCTGGTAGAGCGACTTCAGCTGCCCGTCGCCGACCATCTCGCGGAAGTACTGCCACGGCGTCTTGCTCTCGCCCGCCTTCTCCGCCTTCTGCCAGAGCGCGAGCATCCGCCGGTCGAGGTCGCGCAGCGCGGTCTCCGGGATGCACGTGTCCGTGACCCGGTTCATCCCCTTCTCGTAGAGCGCCTTCTCCTCCGCCTGGGAGATGTTCCGCCAGTTCGGCAGCACCTCGTAGTCGTGGTGCGCGATGAGGTTGAAGACGTCCTCCTCGAGGTTCGCGCCGGTGCACGAGATCGCGTGGACCTTCTTCGCGCGGATCAGCGGCGCGAGCGAGATGCCCAGCTCGGCGGTCGACATCGCGCCGCCGACCGTCAGCATCATCTTCCCGCCCTTGGCGAGGTGGTCGACCCACGCCTGCGCGGCGTCGCGCGTCTCGCGCGCGTTGAAGTGGTGGTAGTGCTTCGTGACGAAGTCGCGGATCGTGCCCATGGCGCAAAAGCTATCACTACCGCGCCCGCGGCCTCCACATTCGTCCCCGGAAGCCCGACTCCATCGGCCTTTTCCGCGGTTATTCTTTCGAATCGAACCAGGTACGTTTTGGCAGAGGCTACTTCTTCGAGAGCCGCAGGATCGGCTCGGCCGGCGTACGCGCGGCGAGGCGCGCCTCGATCTCGGCAAGGTAAAGATCCGCCGCCGGCGACGGGCCGTGCGCGGCCACGATCCCCCGCCACGCCCCCGAAGCCCCCTCCAGATCGCCCGCACGGAACCGCTCGATCGCGCGGGCGGTTCGCTCGATCAGGTCGCGCTGCTCCGGCGTCTCCCGGCCCCTCTCCGCCACCAGCTCGTGGAGGTCCGTCGCGTGCTCCTGCCCGACCACCGCGACGTGGCCGAGCGGACGCGTGAGGAGGGTGTCCGGCAGCAGGTCCTTCGTGCGCCCGTCGACGAGGATCCGCGTCCCGAACTGCTTGTTCGCGGATTCGAGCCGCGCCGCGAGGTTCGCCGTGTCGCCGATCACCGTGTAGTCGCGGAGCTCGGGCGGCGCGCCGCAGTCGCCGACCGTGCCCACGCCCGTCGCGATCCCGACGCGCATCGAGAGCCGCGGGAGGCCGTTCGCCTCGAGCTCCGCCGTGATCCCCTCGAGCCGGTTCACGCACGCGAGCGCGGCGCGACACGCGAGCTCGACCTGCCGCGGGTCGCTCGCGAACGCGCCCCAGACCGCCATGATCCCGTCGCCGAGGAACTTGTTCACGTAGGCCTCGCGGCGCGTCAGCTCGTCGTTCATCGCCGCCATGTAGCGGTTCAGGAGCGCGACCGTCTGCCGCGAGTCGAGCTTCTCCGAGATCGACGTGAACCCCGCGAGGTCGCTGAAGAAGCAGGTGACCTCCTTCTCCTCGCCCTCGAGCGAGACCTGGTCGGGGTGGTCGATCAGGTACTTGAAGAGCTGCGGCGAGATGCGCGCGCCGAACTGCTTCCTGAGCTGCGCCTTCTCGCGGAGCTGCTGCACCGCGCTCATGGTGACGACGCCCGCCCACGAGACGAAGATGCCGGTGAGCGGGGTCGAGAGCGGTGCGACGATCCGGAGCGCGAAGAGCCCGATCGCCGCCGCGAAGGCGAGGAGAGCAAGGAGGAGCGCGAGGAGGAAGGAGAGGCGCGGGCCCGTCGCGGCCGCGAGGAAGGCGGCCGCCGCGCCGAGGACGAGCGTCAGCGCGGCCGCAGGCCACGCGCCCAGCGGCCGGACGACGTAGCCCGTGAGCGCCGAGTTGGCGACGATCGCGTGGGCCACGACGCCCGGCGTCCGCTCGCTCGCCGCGGTGGGGTAGAAGTCGCCGAAGTTGCCCGTCGCGTTCCACCCGACGAGGACCAGCCGGCCGCGGATCACGCCCTCGAGCTGCGCGCGCGCCCTCGCGAGCTCCTTCCCGGCGGCGGCGGCCTCCTCGCGGAGGCGGAGCCAGCGGCGCAGCCGGCGCAGCATCTCCCGATCCTCCTCCTTCTGCTCCCTCTCCTCGGCCCCCTCGTCCGGGATGCGGAAGTCGGCCTCGGAGAGGAGCTCCGTCTCGATCTCGCGCCGGCGCTCGGGGTCGCCATAGTCCTCGGGCGTGAACCTGTCGGCCAGCAGGACCGCGACGAGCTCGCGCGCGAGCGCGTCCCGCTCCTCCTCCTGCGCGTCGAGCCGTGTCTGCGCGCGCTTGAGGTCGATCACCCGGCCCAGCGAGATCTGCGGATGGAGGCCGAGGTCCACGCGCGAGGGGTCGATCCGGGGCCAGGAGAGGAGCATCTCGTCGCCCTCGAGGCGGAGGTCGCCGATCGCGAGGGGCGCGTCCGCGAGCGCCTCGCGCGGCGTGTCGAGGTAGACGGCGGCCGCCGCGAGCCCGAGCTGGGGGAGCACGGTCCCATCGGCCTCCCAGCGCACGAGCAGCCGGCGCAGCTGGCCGTCGGAATCCTGCATGCTGTTCACGACGCCCACGGCCGAGGCGGCGCGCGCGAACGCCGGGAGCGGCGGCACCACCATGCCCGCGCCGGGGTAGTGCTGGCCCGCGCGGGCGCGCGGCAGCTTCGCCTCCATCGCCTGAAGCGCCTGCGTGTTCCGGACGGCCGCCTGGATCACCCGGAGCGACGGGAAGTCCTTGAGCCGCGCGTTCTTCTCGGGCGGCAGCATGCGCGCGCGCAGCTCCTCCTCGGTGCACGGCCGCCCCTCGCGCCGGAGTTCCTCCGCCACCTCGCGCGCGACGAGCGCCTTGATCGCGAGCAGCCGGCCCTGGACGCGCGCCGCCCGCGGGCCAGTGAGCCGCGCCTCTCGGGAGATCTCCTCGTCGTCGAGCGTGATGTCCTTCTTCAGCAGCGCCCGGACCTCGTCCCACTTGCGGCGGCCCTCGGCGCCCTGCCAGAGGGCTCCGAGTCGCATCGACTCCGTGTCCACGCTCGCGGCAAGCACGGTCTTCGCCGGCACCTTGCCGAGCGTCTCCGCGAGGATCGCGTCGTGGTCGACCAACGTGCCGTCCGCGAGGTACTCGGGGTCCTGCGGGTCCGTGAGGATGATGTCGAGGAGGATCACCTTCGCGCCGAGCGCGTCGAGCTCCTCGATCGCCTCGGCGAGGACGCTCCGCGGCCACGGCCACCGCCCGACCGTCTCGAGCGAGTGGTTGTCGATCTGGCAGTGGACGATCCGGTCGCTCGCGGCGGGCGGCGCGGGCCTGCCGTGGAGGAACAGCCAGTCCGTCGCGCGCCCCTCGAGCTCGACCAGGGCCGGCAGGCCGAGCCGGAAGGCGAGCGCGACGAGGAACGCGAGGCAGAGGCCGACCGGCCACGTGCGGCGCGCGGGCCTGCGGGGGCTCGTGGACGGCCGCGTCTACCCCCCCTATTGGCCCGTCGGCGGGTTGTTGGGGTTGTTCGTGCCCGGGCCGTTGGGCGACTGGCTCCGCCCGTCCGAGGCCCGCTGCTTCTGCGCGATCTCGATGTTCGTCTGGTTCTTCGGATCGGTGAGCGCGTCGGTCGACTGCTGCGTCGGGTCGTCGATCTCGCCCTCGCTGACGGCGCCCTCGAGCGGCAGGATGTAGGTTTCGTAGTAGCTCGCGATCGCCGGCAGCTTGTACGTGTCGTTGCTGCCGTCGGCGTGCGAGAGGTACGCCCTGACGCCCTCGAGGTACTGGAGCTCGATCGCGCGCAGCTTGTTCCCCTGGACCCCTACCATTCGGGCGCCGGAGACGGCGTCCCACGAGATGCGGAAGACCGTGCCGCGGACCGCGAGCGTCGCGGTGGGCGTCGCCACCTCGAAGTCGTTCGTCAGGCCGATGCGGTCCACGCGGACGTCCGTCTGCCCGAATGCCATCGAGACGCGCGTCTTCAGCTTGTCGCCGTCCTGCGCGATCTCGGGGATCGCGATGCGGGTCTGGTGCTCGATGAGCATCGTCGCGTTCGGGCCGACGCGCAGGGTGACGTGCGACTCGCGGCCCGTGCGCACGACGACGCCGGGAGCGAGCTTGTCGTTGATCGCGAGCTGCTTCCACGGCTGGTCGGGCTTCGTCCGCGCCTGGGCGGTCCCTTGCACCTGGATCACGATGGCCTCGAAGACCTTCGTCTGCCCCGCCGCCAGCGGCGAGACCGCGGGCTTCTTGTCCTCGGCGCGCGCCACGAGCGCGAGGAGGAGGAGGGGCACGGGGAGGAGGAGGGTGCGCATGGTGCTCCCATTCTCGGTCGAAAGGCTCGGGCGCATCACATGTCCTCCTTCGGGCCCGTGCCCGCGCCCTTCCTCTGGTCCTCCGCCTTCGAGAGCACCGCGATCAGCTCGGCGCCCGAGATCGACTGGCCGGGGGTCATGTCGCGGAGCCAGCCCTGGAAGTTGAGCTCCTTCACGGCATAGCGCTCGACGGGCCCGAGGACGCGCATCGTCGCGCCGCCGCGGATGTTCGCCTCCATGCAGACGACCCGGGCGACCATGCCGACGCGGGCCGTCTCGTTGGCCTTCACCGCGTCGCCGGCGGAGATCCATCCGCGCCGCTCCGCGTCCTTGATCTCGATCTGCCAGTCGACCTGCTCGGCGCGCGCCCGCCGGACGAAGCTCAGCATGAGCGCGTGGATCGCGTCGCGGTTGGAAACGGCCGGCTGGACCGCGAGCCCGTCCCAGAAGTCCATCTCCTCGGTCGGCTTGGTGCCGCCGTGCACGTCCGCGACGGAGGACTGGAGCGTCGTCCGCGCGCAGGCCGCGACAAGGAGGGCGCAGCAGAGGGGAAGTGCCCTAGAAGCCATAGCTGAACCCCACGTAGAAGAAGTGAAGCGGATCGGAGTTCGGCATCGCGTCGCCCGGCAGGAAGATGCCGTACTGGGCGATGAGGTCGAGATCGCTCGTGAGCTTCCAGTCCATCATGAGGTCGATCTCGCCGCCGATGAAGCTCTCCCCGAGGACCGTCGGGACACTGATGGGGGCGTTCTCGTCGAACTTCGCGAAGGCGAATCCCGAGAGGACCAGCTGCATCTTGTCGAAGGCGCCGCGGCCGCGCAGCGGGAAGGCGCTGGCGGTGACGCGCACGGAGACGAGGTTGCTGAGCTCCGGCGCCAGCGCGAGACCCGTGTTGACGTAGCCGAACGCGATGAAGCTCTCGTCGTTCGTCCCGGCGAGGTTCCCGCCGATCGTCTCCGCCGACGCGCCCCGGTCCGAGTCCCCGGAGCCCATGAGCACCTCCGCCTCGACGCGCAGCCCCATGGTGGCGCGCGCCCTGGGCGGCATGTAGGCGACGTAGAACCGGGCGGCCCAGGCCTCGATGTCGTCCGAGACCTGCGGGGAGACGAGCCCGTTGCTGTTCGAGTCGCCGAACTCGTAGACGAGCTCCAGCCGGTAGAGCCAGACGCCGCTCACGATCTCGCCCGCCGACCCCAGACCCACGTAGCGGGAGTTGTAGTGGTACTGCGGCCCCGCCGGGCCGAAAGGCTGGGAGTTCTCGTCCTCCTGGCCGAGGAAGTAGGCGAACGGCCGGTGGTTCCGCAGGGCGCGGCACTCGGCCGACACCCCCCAGAAGTAGCGCTTGGTGTCGCTGTCGAAGCTCGGCCGAGACGCGTCGAAGTCGGTGAAGTGGTTCGGCGTGAGCGCGAGCAGCAGCTCGCCGGCGAAAGAGCGCGCCTCCGCGCCGGCGCGGAACGCGTAGAGGGGATCGGAGAGCGTGAGGCCCGAGACCCAGTTGACGTACTGGCGCCCGACCTGCACCCACCAGTCCCACCCGGGGTCGACGCCCTCCTCGGCCCGCTTGTCCTGCCGCCAGTCGAACCGGTACCAGTACCGGTCGAAGATCGGCTCGATGAGCCCGTCGCCGGAGGCCGTGAAGACGTCGCCGGAGTCGTAGTTCTCGTACTGCAGGCGGAGCCGCCCGTAGAACGTGTGGCCCTTCGTCTCGGCGCGGAGCCAGAACTTCGCGTCGATCTCCGCGAAACCGCGGGCCTCGCCCGCGAGGTCGTCGGAGGAGAGGTACGCGAGCGTGGTGTACCCGCCGTAGGCGAGGCGGAGCGTCTCGGTCAGCGACCGGGCGGGGCCCACCTCGTAGTGGCCGCGCAGCACCTCGTCGACGGTGTTCTGGAAGTCCTTAAGGGTGTCGGCGTCCGCCGCCGAGACCCGGGCGGTCGCGAGGAGAACCGCAGCGAGAGCCAGAAGGATCCTTGTCACGGTCACCCCCAGGAAGCACGCAGTCTAAGCAGAGGCCCCCCCCCTTTTCGGCGGCGCGGGGAAACGCCTGAGCCGGGGCTTCCCGGCGGCCGGCGCCAGCCGGGCCGCGGCCTACCGGGGCGTGACGGCACCGGTCGTCAGGTCGACGAGGAAGGTCTCCGGGGCGCCGCCGGCGCGCGTCGCCGTCACGGTGGCAACGCTGGTGCCGTCGAGGTCGATCGAGCCCCCGACCGCGTCGGTCCCGACGCCTAGGTCGAACCCGACCGTGCCCGAGCCGAAGCCGCCGCCCTCGAGGATCTCGGGGCCGAGCCCGTCGAAGTCGAAGGAGAAGTCGCACTCGGCGGACGTGAACGTCCCGCCGCCGTCGACGCTCGTGACCGCGCCGCCCTGGACCTCGGCCGAGAAGTCGCCGTCGCCCGAAGCGCCGTGCACCAGGGCAAGGTCGTCGAAGACGAACGTGAGGTTCAGGTGCGTCCCGTCGGGCAGCAGCGCGAGGATCGCGTTGAGGTCGAGCGAGCCGCCGCCGCCGAGCAGCGAGAGCACGGCGGGCGGGATCGTGACGGCGCCGCCCGCGTCGGTGAGGAACACGGTGCCCGAGAGGTCCTTCGCCTGGTCCCCGTCGAGGTCGACGGTCCACGGGAGGACGCCGGTCAGCACCGCGGTCACGAGGTCGAACTGCGGCTGCGGGCCCGTGCCGCCCGAGCTGAGGATCCCCTGGACCGTCGCGATGACCGTCGACAGGTCGGCGAGATCGGCCGCGAGGCACTCCTCGAGGAGCTGCTGCGTGGTGAGCGGCGCGGGCTGGGGGTTGCTGCCGCCGCCACCGCCGCAGGCCGCGAGCGGGAGGACAAGAAGGAAGGCGATGTGCCGCATGGGGGCGGATTATAGGGACTTTCATCGAAGCGGGGGGGCTCCGGGGGCCGGTCCCTCCCGGGCACCGGCTTGGTCCCGCCCGCCCGGCCCGTGCCGCGCCGCCGGCGCGACCCCGGGGCCGCGATTGCGGTCATACTGGGGCCATCATGGACGGGTTGGCCTCCCGGCGCTACGCGGTCGAGCGGATGGACGACCCCGCGCTGGATCCGGCGCTTCACGAGGATGCTCTCCGGGGGCTCGAGCGGATCAATGCGGTGAGCGCCACCGCGCGCGCCCTGTGGCGGCCGCTCGAGCGGCTGGCGGCTGGGGGCCGCCTCCGGGTCCTCGACCTCGCGTGCGGCGCGGGCGACGTCGCGATCGCGCTCCGCCGCCGCGCCCGGCGCAAGGGGATCCCGATCGAGGTCGCCGCCTGCGACAGGAGCCCGCGGGCGCTGGCGCACGCGCGCGAGCGGGCGAGGAGGCTCGGCGCCGACGTGGAGCTCTTCTCGTGCGACGTGCTCGGTGACGCCTTCCCGGTGGGCTTCGACGCGTACGTCTGCACGCTCTTCCTCCACCACCTGCGCGAGAGCGAGGCGGTGGAGCTGCTGCGGCGGATGGCGACGGGGAGGGCGCTCCTCGCGAGCGATCTCGTCCGGAGCCAGACCGGCTACTGGGCCGCCCGCCTGGGCACGCGGTTCCTCACCCGCTCGCCGGTCGTGCACGCGGACGCCCCCGCGTCGGTCGAGGGCGCGTTCACGCCCGAGGAGCTTCGCGCGCTCGCGGACGCGGCCGGGATCGCGGGGGCGCGGATCCGCCCGCACTGGCCCTTCCGCATGCTGCTCGAATGGGAGCGCGCATGACGGATGTGGACGTCCTCGTCGTGGGCGCGGGCGCCGCCGGCGCGCTGGCGGCCGCCCGCCTCGCGGGCCTCGGCCGGCATGTCCTCCTCGTCGACCGCGCCCGATTCCCGCGCGACAAGGTGTGCGGGGGCTGCCTGCAACCGGGCGCGCTCGCCGCCATGGAGGCGGCGGGGCTCGGCCGGGTGGTCCCGGCGCCGCCCGCGGGCGCGGTCCCGCTCCGCGCGATGGCGCTCCATGCCGGCGGACGCGTCGCGCGCGTGCGGCTGAGGGGAGGCGTCGCGATCTCGCGCCGCGCGCTCGACCTCGCGCTCGTCGAGGCCGCCGTCGCGCGCGGGGCGGCGTTCCGGGAGGGCGTGCGTGCGCGCCTCGGGCAGGTCGAGAGGGACGCGCGCGTCGTCCTGCTCGAGGACGGCGAGGAGGTGCGCGCGGGGATCGTGCTCGACGCGTCGGGCCTCGCCGGCGGGCTCGCGGGCGCCGCGCCGCCGCGCCGGGGCTCGCTCCTGGGCGCCGGCACGACGGCCAAGGGCGTCGACCTCGAGCCGGGCGTCGTCCGGATGGCGTGCGCCCGCGGCGGGTACGTCGGCACGGTGCGCGTCGAGGAGGGGCGATGCGTCGTGGCGGCCGCGCTCGCGCCGAAGCTCGTGGCGCGCGCGGGCGGTCTCGAGGCGGCGGCCTCCTCGATCCTCGCCGCGTGCGGGCTCCCCCCGCCGCCCCCGGGCGACCCTTGGCGCGGGACGCCTCCGCTCACGCGGCGCCCGGCGCGGGTCTGGCAGGAGCGCGTGCTCGCGGTCGGGGACGCCGCGGGGTACGTCGAGCCCTTCACCGGCGAGGGGATGACGTGGGCCATGCGCGCCGCGATCGCCGCGGCGGAGATCGCCGCGCGCGGATGGACCGCGGGGACGGGGCCGCTCTGGCAGCGCGCGCACCGGCGGATCGTGGGCGCCCGGCAGCGCCGGTGCCGCATGGTCGCGGTCCTGCTCCGCGCGCCCGCGCTCGTGCGCCTCGCCGTGCGTGCGCTGGGCGTCGCGCCGGCGCTCGCGGCGCCGCTCGTCCGCGGCGCGGCGGGGGAGGGTGTCGCGTGAGCCTCCGGATCGACGGGCTCGGCACCGCGCTCCCGCCGCTCTCGCTGCCGCAGGAGCTCTCGGCCGCGTGGTCGCAGGAGGCGGCGTGGGGCAACGGGCGTCGCCGGCTGATCCCCGCGGTCTTCCTCCGCACCGGGATCCGCCGGAGGCACAGCGTCGTGCTCGAGGGCGATCCGGTGCGGCAGGGGTTCTTCCGTCCGGCGCGCGACGCGGCGGACGGCGGACCGACGACGCGCGAGCGGATGGAGCGCTACGCGGTCGAGGCGGGCGGGCTCGCGGTGCGCGCGGCACGGTCCGCGCTCGCGGACGCCGGGCTCCTCGGCCCCCCGGCCCCCCCCGTTTCGCACCTCGTGACGGTCTCGTGCAGCGGATTCAGCGCGCCCGGCTTCGACGTGCACGTGATCCGCGAGCTCGGCCTCGACCCGACGGTCGCGCGCACGCACGTCGGCTTCATGGGATGCCACGGCGCGCTCAACGGCCTGCGCGTGGCGCGCGCGTTCGCGGAGAGCAACCCGTCCGCGTGCGTGCTCCTCTGCGCGGTCGAGATGTGCAGCCTCCACTACGACTACCGGACCGAGACCGCGCGGATCCTCGCGAACGCCCTCTTCGCGGACGGCGCCGCTGCCCTCGTCGCCAGGGCGGGCGACGGGCGCTGGTGCCACCGGGCATCGGGCTCGGCGATCCTCCCGGCGAGCGAGGACCAGATGACGTGGTCGATCGGCGACCACGGCTTCGAGATGGGTCTCTCGCCGCGCGTGCCCGACACGATCGCCGCCCATCTCCGGCCGTGGCTCACCCGGTGGCTCGAGGGGAACGGGCTCGCGCTCGCGGACGTCTCTTCGTGGGCCGTGCACCCCGGCGGGCCGAAGATCCTCGACGCGGTGGAGGAGACGCTCGGGATCCCGCGCGAGGCCACGCGCGACAGCCGCGCCGTGCTCGAGGAGTGCGGCAACATGTCGTCGCCCACCGTGCTCTTCATCCTCGACCGCCTCCGGCGCCGGGACGCGCCGCGCCCCTGCGTGGCCCTGGGCTTCGGACCCGGCCTCGCCGCGGAGGCCGCGCTATTCCTGTGACGCCCGTGACGCCGCCTTGAGGCGCCGCCGGGCCAGCTCGAGCACGGCGTCGTCGATCTCCGCCGTCTCCGGGCGGACGGGCGTCTCGCACGCACGCTGCCACATGGCGACGGCCTCCGTGAGGTTCCGCTCGCGGAAGCGGAGGTCGCCGAGGAAGAGGTAGTTCTGGCGCACGGGCGCGATCTCGTTCGCCTTGGCGAGCGCCTTCCCCGCCGCGTCGTAGTCGCGGATCGGCCACGGCGCGCTCATCAGGAACTTGCCCTTGAGACGGTAGGCACCGCCCGCCGCGTAACGGGGATCGATCGCGAGGGCCTTGCCGTAGGCGTCCTGGATCCGGCTCCCCAGCCCCTCGAGCATCGCCGTGACGCGGCTCTTCGTGAGGCCCAACACGGCTAGGTTGAGCGCGACGTAGAGGTGGCCCTCGACGCCGTCCGCGCGCAGCGCGACCGCGGCCCGCGCGTGCTCGGCACCCTCCTCGGTGATGCCGGAAAGCTCCGCGAGGAGGTCCTTGCCCAGTCGGTCCTCCGCGTCGACGAGGGCTTGGAGGTCGGACGCGGAGAACGCGAGGAGGCCCTCGTGCAGAAGGACGTTGGCGCGGGCGAACGAGGCTCGTGCGGCTTGCCATTCCTCCCTATAGTCGGAACCAGGTGTCACTTTGGGAGGGCTCGCGCACGCCGCCAGGGCCGCCAGAACGGCGATACGAGGCGGGATTCCGCGGGGTCCGGACATTTTTTCGCGACGTCGCCGGCGGGCACGCCGCCGGGCCGCGTCAGGGCAGCGGGGTGACGGTCATCGCGCCGAGGTCCACCGCGAACCGGTAGGTCGCCGTGCCGCCGTCGACCGTGCACTCGACGGTCGCTGTGTCGGTGCCGTCGAAATCCGTCGTCCCGGCGAGCGTCGTGTCGGGCGAGCCGTAGTTGGAGTTCGTCCCGAGGTTGGGGAAGGCGCCCGCGAAGTCGGCGAGCGTCCCGCCCGTGAAGGTGAACGTGGTCCCGCAGGGCAGTCCCTGGATGTTGCCGTTTGCGGTCACGTCGCTCACCACGCCTCCCGTGTACGTGAAGATCGTCCGGATGAGCACCAGCACGGGGGGGGTCGCGTTGACCGTGATCGTCACGCTCCACCCGTCGGCAAGCTGGTTGAGGACGGCATCGAATCCGCCGAGCCCGGCGGCCTGGAACTGCGTCAGGTCGAACGGCGGCTCGGCCGGCTGCCCCGTGTCGTCCTGGAACTGGATGACGCCGAGGAGTTCGGGGGCCGGGTCGCCGCCGGTGTCGAGCGACCAGGCGATGTTCCCGCCCGCCTGGTCCACGTTGTTGACCTGGATCGCCGGGAGGCTCGCCGCGGCCGGGTCCACGATGGAGGTCGAGACGTCGATGGCGTCGAGGAACTCGACGATGGCCTCGATGCCGCACGCCTCGAGCAGCGCCTGCGCCTCTTGCCGCTCGGCGTTGCTGCCCCCGCCGCCCCCTCCGCCTCCGCCGCAGCCGACGAGCAGCGCCGGGAACAGGACGATCGCTCGGACGAAACGCATGCTGGTCTCCTTGAGTCTCCCGGCCGTTGGCGGCCCCTCAGTCTAGCGCCGGGACGCCTTCCCGTCACCCCTGCGGGGACGCCTTCAGCCGGGCGATGCGGAGGGGGGCCGGGGGGTGGGTGTCGTGGAAGGCGGAGTGCAGGGGGTCCGGGGTCAGGGTCGCCGCGTTGTGCCCCGTGAGCTTCACCAGCGCGAGGGCCATCGCATCCGCCGAGGCGTGGGCGGCCGCGAAGGCGTCGGCCTCGTACTCCTGCCGCCGGGACCAGGCCGTGAGCAGCGGGTGGAGCACGAAGTCGAACGCGGGAGCGGCCAGCGCGAAGAGCACGAGCCCCGCCTGCGGGGAGGGCGTGGTCACGCCGAGCCCCTCGAAGAACCAGCCGCGCCCGAGCAGCCAGCCGAGGAGCGCGAAGCCGGCAAGCGAGGTCGTCGCGCCCACGGCGAGCCGGATCTGGACGTGCCGCAGCTTGAAGTGGCCGAGCTCGTGGGCGAGCACCGCCTCCATCTCGTCGGGCGTGAGCAGCTCGCGCAGCGTGTCGAAGAAGACCACCTGCTTCTTCCGGCCGAGCCCGGTGAAGTAGGCGTTCGCGTGCGTCGAGCGGCGCGAGCCGTCCATCATGCGGATGCCGCCGCTCCTGAACCCGGTCCGGTCGAGCAGCGCGCGGATGCGGCCCGCGAGCGCCTCGTCCTCGAGCCGGCGGAAGCGGTTGAAGAGCGGGGCGATGAGCACCGGGTACGCCCACGCGAGCAGCACCGACGCGAGGAACCAGCCCGCCCAAGCGTAGAGCCACCAGAAGCGTCCCGCGCGCGCGACGAGCCAGAGCCCGCCGAGCACCAGCGGCGCGCCGATCGCGCCCGCGAGGAGCAGGCCCTTCGCGAGGTCGAGCGCGAAGAGCCGCGGCGTCGTCCGGTTGAAGCCGAATCGCTGCTCGATCCGGAACGTGCGCCACGCCGACAGCGGCAGCAGGAGGAGCCCCCGCGCGAGAAACGCCGCGAGCACGAAGGCCGTCGCGCCGAGGAGCGTCGCGCCCGGGAGCAGGCGCGCGAGCGCGTCGAGGCCGCCGCCGAGCGTGAGGGCGACGAGGGCGACCGCATCCCACACGGCCGCGACCCGCGAGAAGCGCGTGCGCGCGACCGCGTAGTCGGCGGCCTTCCGGTGCGCCTCGAGGGGGATGGCGCCGCGGAAGGGGGAGGGCACCTCCTCGCGGTGCGCGCGGACGTGCCGCTCCTGCCGCCGCGAGAGGTGGATGCGCAGCCCGGCCGAGACGAGGAGCGTCGCGACGAAGAGGCTCCCGAAGAGGGACGCCCCCGGCGCGGGCTCCGCGAGCGCGGTCAACCGAGATCGCTGACGTGCTTGACGACCCGGTCGCAGAGGCCGTACTTCACGGCCTCCTCGGACGTCATCCAGTAGTCGCGGTTGAGGTCGGCGCGGATCCGGTCCTCGTCCATCTTCGTCTCCTGGACGTAGATCTCGACGAGCCGGTCGCGGAGCTTCAGGATCTCGCGCGCGCCGATCTCGATGTCGGCCGCGGAGCCGCGGTAGGCGGACGAGGGCTGGTGGATCATGAACCGCGTGTTCGGCAGGCAGACGCGGTTCCTTTTGTCCGGCGGCGACAGCATGAGGATCGTTCCCATCGAGGCGCTGAGGCCGGTGCAGACCGTGATGACCGGGGCGCTCAGGAAACGCACCGTGTCGAAGATGGCGAAGCCGTCGCTGATCGAGCCGCCCGGCGTGTTGATGTAGAAGTGGATGGGCTTCTTGCTGTCCTGGGCGTCGAGGAGGAGGAGCTGCGCCATGAGCCGCTGGGCGGGCTTCGGCATGACGGGCTCCGAGAGCATCACGATCCGGTGCTCGAGCAGCCGGTTCATGAGCGTGCGCGACGACTGGGCGTTCTCTTTGGTGGCCATCGCATTCATTGTACGGAGCCTGACACCTTTCAATGAACCCGGGGTACGGAGGTTGGCGCGGTGCGGCCCCAGAACGGGTCAGTTCGTTGTACGGAGCCTGACACCCTTCGATGAAGGCGGGCAGGCGGCGCTCCGGCTACGCCAGGAGGCCGAGGAGCCCGAGCAGCGCGCGCTCGGCCGCGGGACCCGTGCCCTCGACCGCCTCGCCCTTCTCCATCTTGCGGAGCGCGGGGCCGAGCGACAGCAGGTCCGCCGCCAGCGTGTCGTCCTCGGAGTAGAAGAGCCGGAGCAGGTAGGCGCCCTTCGGCACGCGCACGAACTCCGGCCCCGCGCGGCGGTCGGCCGCCCGCTCCGCGATCCGCGCCGCCTCCTGGACGTCCCACCCCGCGGCGGCGCGCGCGACCCCCTCGGGCCTCACGACCGCGCGCTTGCCGGGGCGCCGCGGGAGCGCGCGCGCCTTCTCCTCGATCTCGTGGCTCCGCATGCGCGGCTCCAGGAACGCGAAGAGCGCCTCGTCCACCGCCTTCACGAGGAGGAAGTCCTTGAGCGCCACGTCGGGCGCCGTCTCGCGGAGGTCGAGCGCGCGCTTCACCTCCGGCGGCTCGAGGGGGCTCCGGGGGACGCCGCTGGTCACGGGCTGCTCCACGCGGAAGGCGATCTGCTGGCGCAGCACCGGCACCTCCTGGGCGTCGGTGATGACCTTGCCCGCCACCTCGACCGGGGTCGGGACGTCGAACGTCAGGGTCCCGTCCCTCGACACCTCGAGGCGGAAGGGGCCGCCCGCGTGCCCGACGATCGCCCGGCGCAGCGCCCGCCGGATGCGCCGGTGCGCCACCATCCCGGGCGGGGAGTCCTCGATCCCGCCCTCGAACGTCACGAGCGGCGCGAAGAGGTCGCGCTCGCGCCGCGCGAGCTGCGAGAGGCTCACGAGCCCCGGCGGCTCCTCGAGCCGGCACTCCGCCCTGAGCGCCGCGTCGAGGTCGCGCTCCGCCTCCTCGAGGAACGCGCACTGCTGGCCCACGCGCTTGGGGGTCTTGGGGAGCTCCTCGAACCGCGCGGCGGCGCGCGCCGCGAGCTCCACGGTCTCGGCGATCCGGCGGCCGCACTCGCCCTCCGGCCCCCGGACCCCCTCCATATCCTTCACGCTCTGCGCGGCGAAGTCCGCGAGCTCGTCCGCCGCCTTGCCGAAGTCGCTGAGCTCGACGATGCCGGTCCTCTCCGGGTCCGCCGAGAGCCGGTGGCCCATCAGCAGGTCGCGGACCCGGCGGTGGAGGTTCCTGAGCCGCCACTCAGGATTGGACGAGCTCATCGAGGCTCCTCAGGATGCGGTCGGGCCTCACCCCGGGCGCCTCGGCGTCGGCGGGATCTTCCTGCCGGTGCTCGTGGGTGAGCGCCGTCAGAAAGCCCGCGCGGTGCCCGCCGACGATGTCGCACCAGAAGTCGTCGCCGACCATGAGCGCGCGTTTGCCGTCGAGGTTGAGCGCCTCGCGGACGCGCGCGAACGGCGTCCCGTGCGGTTTCATGAAGCCCGACGTCGCCGAGACCTCGATGTGCGCGAAGTAGCGCGTGAGGCCGTCGCGCGCGAGCAGCTCCTCGATCGGCTTCGTGAGGAAGAAGTTGGAGAGCAGCGCGATCGGCTGGCGGCGCGCGAGGCTCTCGATGGTCCGCTTCGTGCCCTCCGGGAACCGCGAGACCTCGAGGAAGACGCGGCTCACCGCCTCCTCGACCGTCTCGGGAAGGCCCGCCGGCGGCGCCTCGTCGAGGAAGCACGCGAGGAGCTCCGCGACCGTCACCTCGCGCATCGTCGTCCGGCGCCGCTCGAAGTGGAGCTTCCCCTTCGCGCGGCGCGCGCGCTCAGCGAAGTCGGGCATCGGGCCGATCGCGCCGACGAGCGTCTCCTTCAGCGCCCCGTAGAACGCGCGGTCCTCGCGCTCGCCGAACGGCAAGAGCGTGTTCCCGAGGTCGAGGACGATCGCGTCGAAGCGCATGCCCCGATGGTACGCTGCGGGCGCATGGCCGGCACGTTCTGGCTTGTCGACGGCACGGCGCTCGCCTACCGCTCCCACTTCGCGTTCATCAGCAACCCGCTCACCAACGCGAAGGGGCAGGAGACGAGCGCGACCTTCGGCTACGTCCGCGGCCTCTTCGACATCCTCCGCAAGGAGAAGGTGGACGGGATGGCCGTCGCCTTCGACGTCTCCCGCGAGACCTTCCGGAAGGAGCTCTACAAGGAGTACAAGGCGACGCGCGAGAAGGCGCCGGAGGAGATGACCGCGCAGTTCCCGTGGATCAAGGAGATCACCGAGGCGCTCGGGATCCCGATGCTCGAGCGCGAGGGGTTCGAGGCCGACGACCTGATCGCGGCCGCGACGAAGCGCGCCCTTGCGGAGGGCTTCGACGTGAAGATCGTCACGGGCGACAAGGACATGCTCCAGCTCGTCTCCGACCGCGTGCACGTCTGGGACCTCGGGAAGAAGACGGGGCCCCTCGAGATC
This sequence comes from Planctomycetota bacterium, assembly GCA_036273915.1. Classification (GTDB taxonomy): domain Bacteria; phylum Planctomycetota; class PLA2; order PLA2; family PLA2; genus PLA2. Next base: position 43,919 of record DASUGR010000165.1, read on the forward strand.
GACCCGGCCGGCGTCCGCGAGCTCTTCGGCGTGGGGCCGGACCGGATCATCGACCTCCTGGGGCTCATGGGGGACACCTCGGACAACGTGCCGGGCGTGAAGGGCATCGGCGAGAAGACCGCGCGGAAGCTGCTCGAGGAGTTCGGCACGCTCGAGGAGGTTCTCGCGCACGCGCCCGAACGGAAGGGGAAGAAGACGTACGATAGCCTCGTCGAGCAGGCCGACGCGGCCCGCCTCTCGAAGCGGCTCGTCACGCTCCGGACCGACCTCGACGTGGACCTGCCGCCGCTCCGGAAGCGCGACAGCACGCGGCTCCGCGAGCTCTTCCTCGAGCTCGACTTCAACGCGCTCCTGAAGGAGGTCGTGGGGGAGGCGGGGGAGCGGACGAGCGACGAGGGCTACGTCACCGCGCGCGGGGGCGCGGAGCTCGACGCGCTGCGGAGGAAGCTCGCGGGGTTCTTCGTGATCGACACCGAGACCTCCTCGCTCGATCCCTTCTCCGCGCGGATCGTCGGCATGTCCTTCTCGTGGGACGACGGCAAGGCTGCGTACGTGCCCTGGAGCGACGAGGCGAGGTCGACGCTGAAGCCGCTCCTCGAGGACCCGGCGCTCCGGAAGGGCGCCCAGAACGCGAAGTTCGACCTCCAGGTCCTCCGCACGCACGGGATCGAGGTCATGGGCCTCGAGTTCGACACGATGGTCGCCTCCTACCTGCTCGACCCCGGCCGCGGGACCCACAACCTCGACGCGCTCGCGCTCCGCTACCTGAACGTCAGGAAGACCGCGACCGAGGAGCTGATCGGCAAGGGCGCCTCGGCGATCAGCATGGCGGACGTCCCCGAGGAGAAGGTCGCGCGCTACGCCGCCGAGGACGCCGACGTCACCTACCGCCTCGTCGACGTCTTCCGGCCGCAGCTCGAGGCGGACGGCCTCATGCCCCTCTTCCGGGACGTCGAGATGCCGCTCGTCCGGGTGCTCCTCGACATGGAGCGCGCGGGCGTCCGGGTCGACGTGCCCTACCTGAAGCAGCTGTCGAGGGAGTTCGAGGACGTGGCCCACAAGGTCGAGCGGGAGATCCGCGAGATCGCGGGCGAGGAGGTGAACCTCAACTCGCCGAAGCAGCTCGGCCCGCTGCTCTTCGAGAAGCTCGAGATCCAGAAGGGGACCGGCCGGAGGCCGAAGCGGACCCGCACCGGGGCCTACTCGACCGACGCGGACACGCTCGAGGCCTTCGCGGCGCACCCGATCGTCGCGAAGCTGCTCGACTACCGCGAGGTGACGAAGCTCAAGTCGACGTACGTGGACGCGCTGCCCGGCATGGTCCACCCGAGCGACGGGCGGATCCACTCCTCGTTCAACCAGACGGTCGCGGCGACCGGGCGGCTGTCGAGCGAGAACCCGAACCTCCAGAACATCCCCATCCGCACCGAGATCGGCCGCCGCATCCGGCGCGCGTTCGTCGCGGAGGAGGGCAACCGTCTCCTCTCGGCCGACTACAGCCAGATCGAGCTGCGGCTCATGGCGCACCTCTCGGGCGATCCCGGCCTCTGCGAGGTCTACCGGCGCAAGGGCGACGTCCATGCGGAGACGGCGGCGCGCATGTTCAAGCTGCCGCTCGGCGAGGTGACCCGCGACCAGAGGAGCAGCGCGAAGGCGATCAACTTCGGCATCCTCTACGGGATGGGCCCGACGCGGCTGGCGCGCGACCTGAAGATCTCGATGGACGAGGCGCGGGACTTCCTCGACCGGTACTTCGGCGAGTTCCCGGGCGTGCGGGACTTCCAGCGCCGGGCGGTTGAGAAGGCGCGGCACGAGGGCTACGTGACCACGCTCCTCGGGCGCCGCCGCGCGATCCCCGAGATCGTGAGCGACGAGCCCGGCGTCCGCGCGAACGCCGAGAACATGGCGAAGAACACGCCCGTCCAGGGGACCGCCGCCGACCTGATCAAGGTCGCGATGGTGAAGATCCACGCGCGGCTCGCGCGGGAGCGGTTCCGCGCGAGGATGATCCTCCAGGTCCACGACGAGCTCGTTTTCGAGGCGCCGGCGGAGGAGATCGACCGGCTGGCGCCGCTCGTCCGCGGCGAGATGGAGGGCGCGCTCGCGCTGGACGTGCCGATCGTCGCGGACCTGGGCGTGGGCCGCGACTGGCTCGAGGCCCACGAGTAGCGCGCCTCGCCCGCGCCCGGAGGCGGGAGGGGTCCGGGGGACCCGACGAAAAAGGGCGCGCCGCGCGGACCGCGGCGCGCCCGCATGGATCCTGGCTAGAACCCGAAGAACGGGAACGGGATCCCGTTGATCGTGAGCGTCGCCGCCGACGCCTCGAAATCGAGGACGCCCGTCAGCACGTCGTCGCCGATCGTGACCGTCACGAACAGGAGTCCGTCCGACTCGTCCGCGGCGATCGGGTCGGTCTCGGGGATGTCGAGCGTCGTGGTGCACGTGATGGTCGGAACAGCCCCCACCAGCTGCGGTTGCATGACCGTCGTGATGGTGCCGGCGCCCGAGAACGCGGTCACGGTGCCCGCGCCGTCGAGCCGGAGGCGCAGGGGCCTCCCCGTCGTGTTCTGACCGCTCGTCACGTCGCCGGAGTCGAACGTCGCGTTGTTGACGGTCCAGGTGAACGCCACCTCGGCCGGCGTGATGCCGGCAAGGCCCGTGACAACCGGGAACGCGAGCGTGGCCTGGCCGGTGATCGTGCCCCCGGTGAAGTTGGCGGGGTCGAAGAGCAGCAGGTCGACCGAGTAATCGAAGACGTTCGGATTCGCGGTTGCCGTCACCACGATGCCCGCGGGGGGGACCCCGCCGAGAACGGCGTCGCGGACCTTGTCGAACGTCTCCGCGAGGTAGAAGGACCACTCGACGTTGAAGAAGAAGCAGTTGGCGAGCGCGTTGACCGCTTCGTCGGAGGGCAGGAGCTCGAAATCGAGATCCACGTCGACGCCGTCGATGTCGCCGACGACCGTGACGGTCTGGCTGCCCTCGGTGACGGTGACGTCGCCGTTGAACGTGTAGCCGAGCGTCTCGAGCGTCGACTGGATCAGGCCGAAGATCTCGAAGAGGCCGACGTTGGCCGCGAGCTGGGCGGGCGTGCTGCCCGAGAAGTCCAGCGTGAGCGGCGTGCCCACCGGGAACACGAGGTCGGCCGTGCAGCCGGCGTCGGCGCTGTCCGCGAACGACGCGGTTCCCGTGATCGTGGCGATCTCCGGGGTCGCGCCCAGCGTCGCGACGACGTCGACCGAGCCCGTGACCGTCCCGTTCTCCACGGGAGCGCCCGCGAGGACCGGCGTGTTCTGGAGCTGGAACGTGATCGCGAGGATGTCGCCCGGGTCGAGGCCATCCGTCGGGTCGGCGGAGAACGTGACCTTGCCGACGATCGCCGAGTCCTTGATCCCGTTGGCGTTCGTGTCGAACACGACGGAGAAGTCCCACGTGTTCGGCGGATCGAGGGGATCGACGGACTGCACCACCTGGATGTCATAGCCGGGCAGCGCGGGGTCGCCAGCGATGACGTCGGGGACGGAGTTGAACGCGACGAAGACGCTGATCAGCGTCGTCATCGTCGACTGCGAGCAGTTCAGCATTGCCTGCTCGGCCGCAGCGAAGTTGCTGCTACTGCCCCCGCATCCACCAAGCAGCGACCCGCAGAGCACCGCGACCGCCGCGAAACCAGACAGCTTTTTCATGATTCTGACCTCCCGGTACCGTTTCGTTGGGCGGGATTCTAACGATTCCTGGAGACACCTGCGCCCTGACATTCGGGGGGTCGGCCGGGTCCGGGGCGCGCGCGGCCGCGGAGTCCGCGGCCGGAGGCGCGAAACGGGTTCGAAGGCGCTGCTACCCGCGGATCCTCGCGACGGTCTTCGCGTCGAGGCGGCGGACGACGGCCGTGAGGAGCCTCAGCGCGGCCTCGTAGTCCCGCCGGTCGAGGAGCGAGCTGTGGCTGTGGATGTAGCGCGAGGGCACGCAGATCGCCATGCTCGGGATGCCCCGGCCCGTGATCTGGAAGCGCGCCGCGTCGGTCCCGCCCATCTCGATCGACGTCGTGTGGTGCGGGATCTTCTCCTCCTCGGCCACGTCGAGCACGAACCGGACGAGGCGCGGGTGGGAGACCACGTGCCCCTCGAGCAGGAGCACGCCGGCCCCGCCCCCGAGACGCTCGTGGCTCTTGTCGCCGCCCTTGTACCCGGGCGTGTCCCGCGCGATGCCCACGTCCACCGCGAACGCGATGTCGGGCATCACCTGCTCGGCCGAGGTCGCCGCGCCGCGGAGCCCGATCTCCTCCTGGACCGTCGCGACGCCGTAGACGGTGTTCGGGTGGTCCGTCCTCCTGAGCTCGTCGAGGAGATCGACCGCGAGCGCGCACCCGATCCGGTTGTCCCACGCCTTCACGACGTGCAGGTTCGGGTTGGCGAGCGTCTCGAACGGGCCGTGCGGCACCGCGAAGTCGCCGCGGCGGACGCCGGTCGCCTCGACGACGTCGAAGCCCTGCGAGACCCCGAGGTCGACGAAGAGGTCGTTGAACTCGAGGACCTGCTTCCTCTCCTCCGCCTTCAGGTCGTGCGGCGGCTTCGACCCCACGATGCCCAGGAACTCGCCCTTGCGCGTCCGCACCCGGATCCGCTGGCCGAGGAGCACGTGGGGCCACCAGCCGCCGAGCGGGCGCATGCGGATGAAGCCGCCCGGCTCGACGTCGGTCACCATGAACGCGACCTCGTCCATGTGGCCCGCCACCATCACCTTGGGCTCGGCCGACGACCCGTCCTTCCGCGCGATGAAGGAGCCGATGTTGTCCCTGCCGATCTGGCAGAACCCCTCCGTGCGCCGGCGCAGGATGGCCGCCACGTCATCCTCGAGGCCGGGGGGGCCGAAAGCCTCGGTGACCTCCTTAAGGAACAGGGTTCTGTCGTCCATCGGGTTCCTCCGGGATTCGGCCGAAGTCTACGGCATATCCCTTGCTTTCTCTGTCGGGAAGCTACGCTTCTCCCGAAGGGCTTTATGGCAGACCGACGCCTTCCCTCCCGACCCATCCGATTCCTGCTCGGCCTCGGCCTCGACTCCGACGGCCACGTGCGCGCCACGCGCGGCGATGACTTCGTGCTCGTGGGCGGCTCCGAGAAGACCCACGGGGAGATGCAGGAGCGGGTCGAGCGCTTCCGCGAGACCCTCGGGAAGATGGGCACGGACCTGCAGCGCGCCTCGAAGGAGCAGGTGAACGAGGCCGCGCACGAGAGCGGGCTCGTCGAATAGCCCCGTCGCCGAGGCGCCGTCCTCGCTGCGAAGGGGGATGCGGGGGGGGCCGGGGGGCCGGTCAGCGCGGCGTGACCGCGCGGATCGCGAGCGCGAACGCGACGAGGAACTCGCCGATCAGGATCCCCGGCACCGCGTTCTCGGGGAGCTCCATCGGCCGCGACTGCGGCGTGAGCTTCACCGCCGGGCCCTCCGTCACGCGCGACTTGCCGTAGGCGACAAGCGGCTGGTTGAACCCCGCCTTCTGCGTCCAGAGGTAGTCCTCGAGCTGCGCGTCGGAGAGGTGCTTCAGCTCCTCCGTCTCGGTGATCCGGTGGTCGAGCACGGCCGCCTGCCCCGCGTCCTGCGTGCGCGAGCGGATGCGGAGCAGTTCGCGAAGCCCCTTGTCGAGGTCCTCGCGCGTCTGCGCGACGTCCGCGCGGCCGTCGCCGTCGCGATCGGCGGTCACCGTGTAGCGCTCGACGGCCCACGCGCCCGCGACCACGCCCGCGAAGCCGAGGACGAGCATCAGCGCGAGAACGAACCCCGTGCGACCGAGCGTGCGGCCGGCCGAGCGGCCTCCGAGCCCGAAGCGGAACGCGGCGCCGCCGGCGAGCCCGAGCGCGATCGCGGAGAGGCCCGGGATCGCGACCTGCACCGCCGCCTGCGCGCCGCCGACGATGGCGCCGACGAGCGCGGCGATCGCGCCGCCGCCGAGGAGCGCGCGGAGCAGCCGGTCGCCCGTGACGAACATCGCGGGCGGCGACAGCGGCGCGAACTGGAGGTCGAGGCCCTGGCCGTAGTGCGGGTCGAGGATCATCTCGTCGCGACCCGAGGCGGGCGCGGCGGCCTCGTAGGTCGGGACGTTCGGGACCCCCGTGTTCTCGGTGCCGCAGCGCGGGCAGGCGAGGTTGCCCGACTGGTCATCCCCCAGATAGGAGTGGCTGCAGTTCGAGCAAACGCACTTTGCGAGCATCCCTCGCCCTATCGACCCCCGTGGGGCGGGACTTGAGGCATTTGGCGCCGGGCGCCGCGGCGGGGTAAAGTCGCTTCCCGTCATGGGATACAGCCACCTGAGGGTCGCCCGGGAGGGGCCGATCGCGGTCGTCTCGGTGTGCCGGCCCGAGAAGCTCAACGCGCTCTCCGACCAGACGCTCGCGGAGCTCCACGCCGCGTTCACGGAGCTTCGCGACGACGAGGCGGTCCGCTGCGTGATCCTGACCGGGGGCGAGGCGAAACGGCCGGCCTTCGTGGCGGGGGCCGACATCGCGGAGCTGGCGGGGCAGGATCCGCTCGCCGCGCGGCGCCGCTCGCGGCTCGGCCAGGGGGCCTGCGACCTGATCGAGGGCCTCGGCAAGCCGGTGATCGCGGCCGTCAACGGCTTCGCGCTCGGCGGCGGCCTCGAGCTCGCGCTCGCGTGCCACATCCGCCTCGCCTCGACCGACGCGAAGCTCGGCCTCCCCGAGGTCACGCTCGGCATCATCCCGGGCTATGGCGGGACGCAGCGGCTTCCGCGGCTCATCGGCATGGGCATGGCGCTCGAGCTCATCACGAGCGGCCGCATGATCGACGCCGAGGAGGCGAGATCGCTCGGCCTCGTCAACCGCGTGCTCCCCGGCGCGGAGCTGCTCGGCGCCGCAAAGGAGCTTGCCGGCAAGATCGCTGCCAACGGGCCGATCGCGGTGAGGCTCGCGCTCGACGCGGCGCTTCGCGGGGCCTCGTTGCCGCTGCCCGCGGGGCTCGCGGGAGAGCAGGAGCTCTTCGCGCTCGTCTCCTCGACGGCCGACATGCGCGAGGGGCTGAAGGCGTTTCTCGAGAAGCGCCCCGCGCAGTTCCGGAACGCCTAGATGACGAAGGGAGGGGGCGCGGGGGAGCGGGATCTCTCCTGGTCGCGGCTCAACGAGGCGCGGCGGGCGGTGCGGGCCCGCTGGAGGACGATCTGGAAGCTGCCCCTGATCGCCCGCTCGATGCGACACGCCGCGGCCCGGATCCGGCCTCCGGAGCGGGTTTTGGACGTCGGGGCTTCGGACGGGCGCTTCGGCCGGAGGCTCCCGGAAGGCGTCGTCTACGAGACGCTCGACACCGATCCCGAGGTCGTCGCGGACCATCGCTCCTTCTCGGACGTCCCCGCGGGCTCCTTCGACGTCGTGACGTCGTTCGAGACGATCGAGCACCTGACGCTTCCCGAGGCGTGCGCGATGCTCGGGGGCGCCGCGCGGGCGCTGCGGCCCGGAGGGCGTCTCTATATCTCCACGCCCAACGTGCACCATCCGTGGGCCTACCTTCGCTCCGCGACCCACCGGACGCCCTTCTGCTACGACGAGCTCGGCGGGCTGATCGAAATACACGGATTCGCGCTCGAATCGCTGTTTCGCTGCCATAAGGACGCGTTCTTGAAGGGCGCCCTAAGGTGGCTTTCCTATCCGCTCTACCGGTGCGTCGGCGTCGACTGGGCGAAGTCGATCCTCGCGATCGGGCGTCGACGAGAATCGACAGGTTGACCGATCGAGACGTTCCGTGTCGGGAAAATCCGGACAAAGCCGGCTAGCATGATCGTGCCGCGCGCACGCCCTTTTGGGAGAATGGCGACCATGGAGCTCAGGGATTCATTCGCGACCTGGCTGCGCCGGGAGGTCGGGAGCACGGCCGCGCCTGCTCTCCTTCGCCACCTGACCGAGCATGGCTTCCGACTCTTCGCGTGCATGGAGCACGCGGGCACGTGCCAGCGCGAGGTCTTCCATCCGACGCTCGGCTTCTACCGCGCGAACGGCTCGAGCGACCACGAGGCGCTCCTGGGCATCCTGCGGCAGATATGGCTCGTCGAGGCCCTGCAGCCGGATCGCGGGCCGCAGGTGCGCGGCTCCCTGTAGCCGAGCCCGCGCCCCCCAGCCCCCCCCGATTTCGCCCTCTTGGCCCTTCCGTCGGGAAGGGTCGGGGCCGATGTTATAGTTCCACGCCTCATGGAGCATACGATCGCCGTCCTCCCCGGTGACGGCATCGGCGAGGAGGTCGTCCGGGAGGCCCTGCGGGTCCTCGAGGCCGTCTCGTCCGTCACGGGGTTCAAGTACAAGCTCGAGACCTACCCCTACGGCGCCGACCACTTCCTGAAGACCGGCGAGGGGTTCCCGGACTCGGCGCTCCGGGAGATGCGCGACCACTCCGCGATCCTCCTGGGCGCGATCGGGGACCCGCGGATCGAGACGGGGCTGCTCGAGCGCGCGATCATCGCGGGCATCCGGTTCGGCCTCGATCTTTACGTCAACCTGAGGCCCATCAAGCTCTACGCCGAGCACCTCTGCCCGCTGAAGGGCGTGACCACGTCCCAACTCGACCTCGTCGTGGTCCGCGAGAACACCGAGGGCGCCTACGTCGGCGTCGGCGGCCTCATGAAACGGGGCAGCCCGAACGAGGTCGCCGTGTGCAACATGGTCTGGACGCGGTCGGGCACGGAGCGCGTGATCCGCTACGCCTTCGACCTCGCGCGCCGGCGCGCCAAGGACAAGAAGGTCACGCTCGTCGACAAGGCGAACGCGATCCGGCCGATGGACCTCTGGACCCGCGTCTTCGGCGAGGTCTCGAGGGAGTACCCCGACCTCAAGACGGACCACGCCTACATCGACGCCGCCTGCATGTGGATGGTGAAGAACCCCGAGTGGTTCGACGTGGTCGTCACGGACAACCTCTTCGGCGACATCATCACGGACCTCGGCGCGATGCTGCAGGGCGGCCTCGGGATCGCGGCCTCGGGCAACATCCACCCGGGCAAGGTCTCGATGTTCGAGCCGATCCACGGCTCCGCCCCCAAGTACAAGGGGAAGAACGTCGCCTGTCCGGTCGCCTCCGTGATGGCCGTGCAGATGATGCTCGACTACCTGGGCGACCACGAGGGCGCGACGCTCGTCGAGAGCGCGATCGCGAACACGCTGCGGACGCGGAAGATCCCGTCGCTCGGCGCGGGGGATCTGCCGACCGACCGGGTGGGCGGGATCCTCGTCGACGAGATCAAGTCGATCGCCGCGGCCGCGGGCTAGGTTCGCCGGAGGAGGCAGAGGGGGTGCGGGGGCCCGCCCGCGACCCCGCGCTTCGGCGCGGTGATAGACTCCGCCGGTGATCCCGGTTGGCGACTACCCGAACCCGCGGTCGCCGCAGTGGGTCACGCGCATCCTCGTCGGGCTCAACGTCCTCGTCTTCGTGTTCGTGACGATGCCGCTGAAGCGCCCGCTCGACCAGCAGGACCTGTCGGACCCCGTGAAGCGCGAGCTGATCCGCGAGATCGCCGAGGTCCACGCCTCCCGCGAGGGGCGCCGGCCGGATCGCGAGGACGTGATGGTCGCGGTCCAGGACCTCTCGAAGTACGACCTCGTCGTCTTCCGCTACGGTTACAAGCCCGGCAAGCCCAACCTCCTCGCGCTCTTCTCGTGCATGTTCCTGCACGCCGACTTCCTGCACATCTTCGGGAACATGCTCATGCTCTGGATCTTCGGCGACAACGTCGAGGCGCGGCTCGGGAGGCTCGGGTACCTCGTGGCCTATCTCGTCACCGGCGTGGTCGCTACGCTCTCGTTCGCGCTCGTCTCCGCGAAGAGCCTCACCCCCCTCATCGGCGCGTCGGGCGCCATCTCCGGCGTCCTCGGCTTCTACCTCATCTGGTTCCCGAGGAACCAGATCCGCGTCCTGATCCTCTACTTCTACTTCCTCTTCATCCACGTCCGCGCCTTCTGGGTGCTCGGGATCTACCTCGTGATCCAGAACCTGCTCCCGTTCCTCATGGAGAGGCGCGCGGGCGGCGGCGGGGTGGCGCACGGCGCCCACATCGGCGGGTTCGTGGCGGGGATGGTCGGCGCGCTCCTCTTCAACATGTTCCGCGGGAAGACGGCCGCGCCCTATCCGCTCCCCTACGTCGAGCGGCGGGCGGCGCCCTGGTCGCGGCCGCAGCGGCCGGTGCCGGGCGCCGCGGCCGACGCCTTCCACGCCGCCGTCCAGATGGGCCGCATGGAGGACGCCGCGCACGCGTTCACGCGCCACGTCACCGAGGGCGGCCCGCCGCCGCTGCCCGCCGACGTGTTCGCGCTGGGCCGCTGGCTCTACGAGAACGGCTTCGCGACCGACGCCGCAGCCGTCTTCCGCTTCTACATCAAGAGCTACGCGCGGGGCGAGGACCTCGACCGGGTCCACCTGGGCCTGGGCGTGCTGCTCGCCCGCCGCCTCGGGCAGCCGGCGGCGGCGCGCGAGCACCTGCTCACGGCGGTCGACCTCGCGCGCGACGCGACGGTCGCCGCGAAGGCGCGCGAGGAACTCGCGGCGCTCGGCTGAGCTGAGCTACTTCCCGTACTTCGCGGACTTGCGCTCGAGGAACTCGTCGAGCTTCTTCCTCCGCTCCTCCGGCGTGAGCCTCGGATTCGCGAGCTCGCGGACCAGCTTGTCGATCTCCTCCTGGGACTCCCGGCGGCTGCGCTCCCGGATGCCCCGCAGCTCGTCGTTCCACGACGGCGAGGCCGTCGTCTGCGAGTT
>DASUGR010000166.1:0-32653 GCA_036273915.1 Planctomycetota bacterium
CCGCCAGTCGCGCAGGAAGAGGAGGATCGTCAGCGAGACGAGCAGCGCCCCGAGCAGGAGGTGCTTCTGGACCTCGTGGAGCGACCGGTTGATGAACCTCGACTGGTCGCGGATCACGACCATCCGGATGTCCGGCTTCCCGGTCTGCCTGAATCCAGCCTCGACCTGCGCGAGCCTCTGCTTGACCGTCTCGATCACCTTGACCGTGTTGGTCCCGCTCTGTTTCTGCACCACGAGCAGCACGTTGTTCTCGCCGTCCAGGCGGCCGAGCCCGCGCGGCTCCTCGTTCGTGTCCTCGGCCCTTCCGACGTCCCGGATGCGGATCGGTTGGCCGTTCTGATCCGGGATGCTCGCGATGATGATGTCGTTGAACTGCGACGGCTGCTCGACGCGGCCCATCGTGCGGAGGACGAGCTCGCGCGAGTCCTGGTCGACGCGGCCGCCCGGCAGCTCGATGTTCTGCTTCGCGAGCGCCTGGCGGACGTTGTCGATCGAGAGCCCGTACGAGTCCAGCCTGTCCGTGTCGACGGTCACCTGGATCGCCCGCTTGAGCCCGCCGACGAGGCTCACCGACCCGACCCCGGGGAGGCTGCTGAGCTGGTCTCTCACCTGCTTGTCCGCGATCTCGGTCACCTCCTTGAGCGGCCGCTTGCCCGAGAGCGCGAGGGTCATCACGGGGGTGGCGTCGATGTCGAACTTGTCCACGATCGGCGTGTCGGTCCCGGTGGGCAGCCGCGAGAGGATCGTGTTGATCTTGCCCTGGACCTCCTGCTGCGCCACGTCCCGGTTCTTCTCGAGTACGAAGGTGACGTTGACGACCGAGATGCCCTCCTTGGTCGTGCTCCGCAGCTCGTCGATGCCGCTGATCGTGTTGACCGCCTCCTCGATCTGCTTCGTGACGCCCGTCTCCATCTCCTCCACGGACGCGCCCGCGCGCGTGGTCGTGACGATCACGATGGGCAGGTCGACGTTCGGGAAGAGGTCCACGCCCATCCTCGCGTAGCTGAGGATGCCGACCACGACGGGCAGCAGGATCAGCATCGTCGTGAAGACGGGCCGCCGGATGCAGATCTCGGGGAGGATCATCCGACTACGACCCCTCGGGCTCGCCGGCGACGACGTCGAGCGGCTTCACCTCGACCCGGATGCCGTCGGCGAGCTTGCTGGTGCCGGCGACGACGACCTGGTCGTCCGCGGCCAGCGGCGGCGAGGCGATCTCGACCCAGTCGCCGTCCCTCTGTTCGCCGAGCGTGACGATGCGCTCCACGGCGGCGCCGTCCTTCACCATGTAGATCTTGCTGATCCCGGCGAAGCTCACGACGGACTCCTGCGGGACGAAGGCCACGGCCGGATCCTCGCGCGTCCTCACGCCGGCGGTCGCGAACGCGCCCGCCTTGAGCCGGCGCTCCGGGTTCGGGACGAGCACCTCGACCTCGAAGGTGCGATTCGCCGGGTCCACCTGCGGGTTGATGCGGGTGACCGTCCCCCAGGCGTCCTCGCCCCCGGCGTCGGAGAACAGGCGGGCCTGCTGGCCCTCGCGGATCTCCGACGCGAAGCGCTGGGGGACGCGCGCGCGGAGCTTCACTTGCCGGTCGTCGACGAGCCGGAAGACCGGCGTCCCCTCGCGGACGAACTCGCCCTCCGAGACCTGCCGGGCCGCGACGCGGTACTCGCGCCCCGGAGGGGACGCGGTCGCGTTCTCCGGCCGTCCGTCCATCGCGATCTGCGGAGCGGAGAACGGCGCGCGGATCGTCGTGTCGAAGAGCATCTGGTCCGCGATCCCGAGCTCCGCCTGCCGCGTCCGCGCCTCATCCAATGTCGAACTCGCCGAGAGGATCTCGACCTGGTGCTGGCTCTGCGCGACCTCCCAGGCGGTCCTCAGGTCGTCGAACTCCTCCTCGCTGATGCGCGGGGGCTGCTGCTCGAAGAGGGCCTTGCCGCGCTCGAACCTCGCCTTCGCGTTCTGGCTCTGCTGGGCTGCCCGCAGGACCGCCGGCACCCGTTCCGCATCGAACTCACCCTCCTTGGGGAACTGCGTGAGCCCGATCCTCGCGAGCGTCTCCCTGACGGCGAGCGCCTTCTGGCTCCGCGCGAGGAGGTAGTCGGTCGTGATCAGCTGGGCCAGGGGCTCGCCCGACTGGACCCGATCGCCGACGTCCTTGTAGATCTTGCCGACCCGCCCGGAGACCTTCGCGGAGATGGTCGTGTCCTCGTCGGCCCAGAGCGTCCCGACGACCTTGACCTCGCGTTCGACCGGCATCACCTTGACCTTGCCGAGGGCGACGGGCGTCCCCGCATCCTGCCGGGGGGCCGCGGCCGCGGCTCCTCCGCCACCGCAGCCCGGCACGGACGCCGCGAGCCACGCGAGCGGCACGGCGATGAGCCAGGTTCTCGTCGATCTCATGGGAGTCCTCGAGGGGGGGGCGGGCTTGACCCTCCCGTCCCCCATCCTACAATACCGACTGGTCGGTATTGATATTTGGAGGAATCCTATCAGAGGCGGCCCGGCTGCCAAGGCGGGAAGAGATGCAGGTCAGGAGCCCGGCAAAGCGGAAGCAGATCGTCGCGGCGGCGGCGCGCCTCTTCGCGAGCCGCCCCTTCCACGTCGTCCGCCTCGAGGAGGTGGCCGCCGAGGCGCGGGTCGGCAAGGGGACGCTTTACGTCTACTTCAAGAGCAAGGACGACCTCTACGGCGCCCTCGCCTTCGAGGCCTTCTCCGAGGTGCTCAGCCGGCTCAAGGGCGAGCTCAAGCAGGCGCCGGGAACCGCCCGAGAGGATCTCCGCCGCATCCTCCGCGAGCTCGTCGCCTTCGCCGATCGGCACCCCCACCTCTTCGCGCTCGCCCCGCCCGGGACCCACCTCGGCCGGGGCTCGACCTGGCTCAAGCGGAGCCGGGAGCTGGCGAAGCTGGTCGAGGCGGTGATCCGCCGCGGCATCCGCAACGGCGAGATGCGCGATCCCCGCCCGGACCTCACGGCCGTGTGCATCCCGGGCCTCGTCCGCTCGGTGCACATCCTCGGGTCGCCCGGCCTCCGCGGGAGGAAGCTCGCGGAGAGCCTCGCGCGCCTCGTCGAGCGGGGGATCGCCGCGTGATCCGCCGCCTCCATGCGCCGCTCCTCGCGGCGCTCGCGCTCGCGGCCCCCGGCTGCAAGGTCGACCAGGCCGCCGAGGTGGCGACCTACCGGAGCGTGCTCGACGAGCGCGGGCCCGGCCCCGTCGAGCGCCTGGTCCCCCGCGAGCCCCTCCCCATCGCCCGCGCGCTGGCGCTCGCCAACCAGGAGAACGAGCGCCTCTCGATCGCGGGCGAGGACTACCTGCAGGCGATCATCGAGAAGCGCCGCGTCGCGTCGCAGTTCCGCCCGACGATCAGCCTCGTCCCGAGCTTCTTCGCGCGCGACCCGGTGCCGAACGCGCCCGGCGAATCGCACGGCAACCATGCGCTCGACGTGCCGGCGTCCGCCGGCTACTCGTCGTTCAACGGCATCCGCTCCGCCGCGGACCTCCGCAAGGCGGGCCTCACCGCCGAGCAGCAGCGGTGCCTCCTGCTCGACTTCCAGACGTCGCTCATGCTCGACGTCGCCCAGACCTACTACGTGGTCATGCAGTCGGAGCGGCAGGTCGAGGTGCTCGCCGACTCGGTCGCGGTGCAGCTCGAGCGCGTGCGGGATCTCGAGGCGCAGCAGGCGGTCGGGCGCGCGCGGCCCCTCGACGTCGCCCAGGCGCGAGCGCAGTGGGCATCGAGCGTCGCGCAGCTCGCGGCCGCGCGATCCGACGTGGCGACGGGCCGCTCGGTGCTCGCCTTCCTCATCGGCGTGCCGTCCGTGGATGGCCCGCTGACGGACGGCCTCGAGCTGCCGACGGTCGGCACCGAAGAGCCGTTCCGCGACAGGGCGCTGACGGGCCGGGAGGACCTTCTCGCCGCGCATGAGGCCGTGGACGCGGCCCGCGAGGGGGTGCGCGCCGCGGTGGCCGAGTACTACCCCTCCCTCTCGCTCGACTTCGACCTGTTCCTCTACAAGGAGACCATCCCGTCGTCGAGCATCTACACGTTCTTCGTCTCGCTGAACATCCCGATCTTCCGCGGCGGCAGCATCCGCGCCGACGTGCGCACGGCGTGGTCGCGCTACCGCCAGGCGAAGCTCGAGGAGTCGCAGCTCGCGCGGCAGGTGGCGCGGGACGTGAGCGTCGCGTACACGTTGCTGCAAACGAGCACGGAGCAGATCGGCAACCTCCGCACGCAGGTCGACGCGGCCCAGGAGGCGTTCGACCAGGCGCAGAGCCTCGTGGGCGCCGGCCGCGCGACGAACCTCGAGCGGCTGGTCGCGCAGCAGCAGCTGCTCAGCGCGCAGCTCGAGCTGGCGAGCGAGGAGTTCAACCGGCGGGTCGCGTACCTGAGCCTCCGCCGCGCCACCGGCGAGCTGGTTCCCGACCTCGCGCGCCTCTCGGGCTGAGGAGGCCGGGGGGGTCCGGGGGCCGGTTACACTCTCCCGAATGCGCCGGATCCTCGCGATGCTCCTGCTTGCCGCATGCGTGCGCGCGGAAGATGACGCCGCGTTGCCGCTCCTCTGCACGATCCCGCTCGAGGGGGTCAAGGGTCGCTTCGACCACATGGCGCTGTCGCCCGACGGGAACCGGCTCGCGGTGGCCGCGCTCGGGAACGACACGATCGAGATCATCGACCTCGAGGAGGGCCGCCTCCTGCGGAGCATCCGGGGCATCCCCGAGCCGACCGCCGGCGCTTTCGTCGACGGTCAGCTCGCGATGGCGGCGGCGGGCGACGGCAATCTGCACTTCTTCGACGACGCGTGGGAGCACGTCCGCGCCGTCGAGATCGGAAGCGACGCGGACCCGGTGCGCGTCGACGGGCACCGCCAGTACGTCGGGTACGGCGTGGGCGCCATCGCGGTCGTCGAGAAGGGCGCCGTCCTGTACACGATCAAGCTCGACGGGCACCCCGAGGGGTTCCAGCTCGAGGCGAAGGGCCCGCGCATCTTCGTGAACGTGCCCGACGCCGGCCACGTCGCCGTGTGCGACCGCGACAAGCGCGAAGTCGTCGCGACGTGGGAGCTCGGGGACGCCAGGGACAACTACCCGCTGGCGCTGGACGAGGAGAACAGCCGCGTCCTCGTCGGCTGCCGGCGGCCGGCGAAGCTCCTCGTCCTGGACATGAAGGACGGCGGCGTCCGACGCACCGTGGACATCTCCGGCGACGTGGACGACCTCTTCCTCGACGGGAAGGCGCGCCGGATCTACGCCTCCTGCGGCGAGGGCTTCGTGGACGTGATCGATGCGGACAAGTACGAGCGCGTCGCGCGGGTCCCGACCTCACGCGGCGCCCGCACGTGCCTCCTCGACACCGAAGGCGGCCGCCTGTTCGTCGCCGCGCCCGAGCAGGGGAAGCCCGCGGCGATCCGGATCTACCGGACCACGCCCGCGCCGGCACGGGACTGAGCCTGTGAAGAAATCCCGGCGTCGGCCCGAGGCCGAGCGAGGCGGCGTCAGGCGAGGAAGGCCGACGAGCCGTATCAGCGGAGAGATACGGTGAGGAGGCCTGACGAAGCATCACGCCGCCGCAGCCGGCCGAAGCCAGCGGGGATTTGTTCACGGGCTCTGAATCCTCGCCCCTTCCCCGCGGCCCCATCCGATACGAGGCGAAGAGCACGCTCGTCGCTGCACCTGACGGTGCCGCGGCAAGGTCATCCCGGCGGCGCCGCCAGGTCCTCGTCGAACGCGACCAGCATCAGGACCCCTCGCGTGTCCTCCAGGGCCTCGAAGAACCCCCGGTCCGGGGGGATGGTCTTGTCCAGCACGCACAGCGCGACCTCGCGGGCGAGGCGGCCCTTGAGGATCGCCTCGAGCTTCCTCGCGCTCTTCTCGACCGCGGCGTGGTGGTCGCGGTTGTTCACGACCTTGATCTCGACCGCGAGATCCACCGCCGAGGCCCGCGTGAACCGCGCCCACGGCGCGCGCTCGCTCGCGAGCCACGGCGCGGGATCCGTGACGACGAGCGAGATGGGACCGAAATTCTTGAAGCCGGCCACCTGCTGGTGCACGGTCAGCTCCCCGCCCGGCGAGCTCATCAAGAAGTGCGCGACGAGCAGCTGCACGTCGGCCTCGCCCCAGATGACCGCGGACGCGGGCCCGCCCGCCGGCTGGATGCCCGTGTGCACGTAGCGCACGAGGAACTCCTGCCACGCCGCACCGAGCCGTTCGATCATGTGTCGTCGACGCCTCGCGGAGAGCGGCCCTCGGTCGGCGCGGCGCGGTCCCTCGGGCGGTGCCTCATGAACCGTGCCCCCGAGGCCAGGCGCGCGCCCATGCCGCGCGGCCATGGAGCTCCAGCTCTCCGCTCGCGTTGATCCGTCCCAGGTCGCCCGTGAGATACACGCGGGCACCGCCGAGTTCCCGCGGCGCGAAAGGGTCGGGCACGAATCGCGCGCGCGTCTCCGCGGGCAGCCCGAGGTATCCGCGCGCGATGCCCACGCCTCCGACGCAGATCTCTCCCACGTGTCCGTACTTGGCCAGCCGGAGGTCGTTGTCGAGGACGTAGACCCGGCACCCCGGCAAGGGGCGCCCCGCCGTCACGGGGCCCCGGGGAAGCAGGTCCGCGTAGGTCGCGATCATGGCGGTCTCGGCGTGGCCGTAGATGCTCACCAGCCTGCGGTCGGCCCTGGACCATCGATCGATGAGGTACCTGGGGCACGTCCCCGCGCTCAGGATCAGGAGCCGCAACGGCGGGACGTCGTGCCTGAGCGCCGCGAGGAAGGCCGGCGTGCAGCTCATCACGGTGACGCGCGCCCTCACCAGCAGGCGCGCCAGCCGCCCGGTCTCCGGCAGGCGCGGCACCAGCGTCGCCCCGGCATGAAGCGCGAGCCACACCTCCAGCAGCGACTCGCACGCGGAGAGCGCCGAGCCCTGGTAAACGCGGTCCCAGGGACGGATCCCGAACAGGCGCGCGCAGGTGCGGACCAGGTGCGAGGCGCCTCCGTGTTCGACCATCACGCCCTTCCGCTGGCCGGAGGCGTCGACGGTGTAGAACACGCAGCACAGGTCGCCCGGCTCGGCGCGCGCCTGCAAGGGGATGGGGCTCTCGGCGGCGATCGCCCCGCGACGGGCATCGAGCTCCAGGACCTGGCCGCGGAACCCGGCACGCCGGCGGGCGTGCTCCGTCGTCGTGACGAGCACCGAGGCCTCGGAGTCCTCGAGGACGCGCACGACGTGGCCGGCCCGGACATGCGGATCGATCGGCACGCACGCGGCGCCCGCCTTGAGGACGCCGAGGATGGCCGCATAGGCGTCCACCGAGTGGGGCAGGAGGATCCCGACCCGCGCGCCTCGGCGCACGCCGAGACCCCACAGGTGGCGCGCCAGCCGATTCGCGTAGCGGTCGAGGCCGGCATACGACGTCGCTTCGCGCCCGACCGCGACGGCCGGCGCCCGGGGTCGGTCCGCGACCCTCTCCTCGAACATCTCGTGCAGGAGCCCGTGGTCCGGCCCGCGCGCGAGCGGGGCGGCACGAGGTCCCTGGAATCCGATTCCCGACTCCTCGGGCCCCAAGGGCTGGCTCTCGCGATTCGCTTGCATGCTGTTGCTCTCCACGGAGGCCCCCCGGCAGTTCCCGTCGCACCTCCGGCCTTCGGCGGCTCCGCCGACGCCCTCGTCCTCGTCCTCGCCGCCAGAATGTCCCGCAACCGCCGTGCCGCCTCGGCGGACCGGTCCGCCGAGGAGCTGGAACCCGATCCGGCGCCAGGAATGGAACGAGCGCCACGCCTTGGCGCGCCGTGCAAGGAGGCAAGGCCACGCGGGGATGCACGATTCAGGTGCAGGCGCGCGGCGCGGGCGGGAGCGAGCGGGGACGCGGATCAGGCGATCGGGCTCACGGTATCGACCGCGTGCTCGAGGGTCGCGCCCAAAGGCTCGAGGATCCGAGCCGCGCGTTCGAAGCAGGCTGCGGCGGTCTCCGCATCGCCCAACGCCTCGTGGAACTCCCCGTAGGCCCGGTACGCCTCGGCCTCGAGCAGCGACGTCCGCTCGAGGGAGCGGCACAACTCGAGGGCCTGCTCGAAGAACACGAAGCCGTCGGGGTCGTGCGCCTTGCCTCGGGCGACGCCCATCTGGACGTAGATGCGGACCAGCCAGAAGGGGATCCCCTCCTCGATGGCCCGTTCCTCGGCCCGCCGCATCTCCCCCTCCGCATCGAGGAAGTGCTCCGCGCGTATGTGGAGCCTCGCGAGGCTCAACCGGATCGAGAGCTCCAGATCCGGCGTGCTCTGGTCGAGGAGCGTCCACATCAGCGCCTCACGGTAGTCGGCGGCCGCCGCGTTCCGGTCCGGCATCGCCTCGTGCAGGGCGCCATGCGTCTGGAGAACGCGCGCGAGATCCGCCGCGTCCTCGTCCAGGTGGAAGCACGAGCGCGCGCGGAGCAGCGCGATCCTCGCCTCCCGCAGATCGCCTTCCCGGAGCGCGAGGATCGCGAACTGCCGGAACATCCTGCCCATCATGACGCGATGGTCGCCCGCCTGGGCCTGCCGCAGCCCGCGCGTGCACCAGGCCCGCGCGCCCGCGGTGTTGCCCAGCACCGCCGCGATCTCGCCCAGCCCCGTCACCGCGTCGAGCGCGCCCGAGTCGTCGCCCTCCGCCTCCGCCAGCGCGAGGCAGCGTTGGTACTTGCGGGCGGCTCCCGGGAACGCCCCGTCGTGGCGGTCGAGCGCGCCCAGGGAGAGCAGCGTGGCGATCTCCGGCCGGCGGTCCGGCAGCCCCTCCGCGATGCTGAGCGCCACCGAGTACCAGGCCTGCGCCGCGGAGAGACGCCCTGCCCGCCGCTCGCGTGCGCCCGCCTCGAGGAGCACCGCCACGGCCTGTGACATCCTGCCCCGCTGGCACTGGTCGATGACCGAGATCGCGGCCTCGTACTGCTCCGCAAGCTGGCGGGAAACCTGCTCCAGGAGGACGTCGAGCCGCGACCTGAGCGCCGACGGTTCGACACCTCGCTTGCCCATCGTCATGTAGGCGGCCGAGCTCGACCAGCCCTGCTGATCCGGCCTCGAGACGGAGACCATGAACGCGCGGAGGGGCGCGAGCGACTCCAAGGCGGGCACGAGGCGCAGGGCCTGCTCCACTTTCAGCGGGGGAGTACCGTCCTGCTGATTCAAAGGCCGCACTCCCGTATCTTGCGGGTAAGCGTGTTGCGGTGGATCCCGAGGATCTTCGCGGCATCGCCGATCCGGCCGCGGGTGTACTCGAGGACCCTCGAGATGTGCTTCTTCTCGGCCTCGGCGAGCGTGACGAGCGTCCTGTCGGAGTCCCCTTGGCCCCCCTCCCTTCGCAGCTGCTCCGGGAGGTCCTCCGCGCGCAGCGTGCCGTCCCGCGCACCGATGACCGCCCGCTCGATCACGTTCCCGAGCTCCCGCACGTTGCCCGACCAGGAGTGCTTGCGGAGCTGCGCCATGGCGCGCTCGGAGAGCGCCGTGATCCTCTTCCCGTGCCTGACGCCGAAGAGCCGGACGAAGTGCGCCGTCAGGAGGTCGAGGTCGTCGCCGCGTTCCGAGAGCGGCGGCAGGGTGATCGTGACGACCGCGAGACGGTAGAAGAGGTCCGCCCGGAAGCGGCCGGCGTCGGTGGCGGCGCGCAGGTCGCGGTTGGTGGCCGCAATCACGCGCGCCGCCACCTTGATCGGTTCCGCGCCTCCCACGCGCTCGATCTCGCGCTCCTGGATGGCGCGCAGGATCTTCGCCTGGAGCGCCAGGCTCATGTCCGCCACCTCGTCCAGCAGGATGGTGCCGTCCTGCGCCTGCTGGAAGCGGCCGATCTTGCGCGCGACCGCACCGGTGAAGGCGCCCTTCTCGTGCCCGAAGAGCTCGCTCTCGAGCAGGTTCTCGGGGATGGCAGCGCAGTTGACCGCGACGAAGGGCCCGCCCGGCGCCGATCCGTTCGAGTGGATCGCCCTCGCCACGAGCTCCTTGCCTGTGCCCGACTCCCCCTGGATGAGCACGGTCACAGGCGTCTGCGCCACCAGCGCGATCTGCTTGTAGACCTCCAGCATCGCGGGGCTGTGGCCCACGAGGGTGTACGGCCGCACGGGGTGCCCCTCCGCGGGAGGCAGGGGTACGGCGCCGTCCGTCCGCGCCGACCGCACGGACTCCAGCGCGCCGAGGAAGTCGTCGCGGCTCGGAGGGAGCGGCAACAGGTCGAGCACGCCGGAGTTCTTCGCGCCCAGCGCCAGCTTCATCGAGGGACGGGGCGTCGCGAGCAGGATGTGCGGCCTGCCCTCGACGCCGCGGAGCGCATCCGCCCACCACGAGAGGTCCGCCTCGTCGCCGAGGACCGCGAGGACGATGTCCCACCGTTCCTCCGCGATGTGCCGCGCCGCCCGGGGCAGGTCCGGCGCCCCCGCCACCTCGGCGTCCGCCTCGGCGGCCCACCGCTCGAGCGCGTTCCGAAGCCCGGCCTCGGCACCGACGACGAGGATCCGCAACGGATGGGACATGAGGTCCGCGGGGTCGTTGCCGGCGGGTGCCGGAGGGAACACCGCCTGGTCCGTCATCGTCCCCCCAAGTACCTGACGATGAGCACGAGCGCGTCGTCGGTCCTCGTGGCGTAGTCGAGGATCGCCCGCTCGGCGAGCTCCTGGATGTCACCTCCCGGAGACACCTGCTCCCCGAACCCGTCGCGGATCCCGTCCGTGGCGAACAGGAGGACGTCGCCCGGCGACAGCCTCACCGCCGACGCCCGGAGCGCGGGGAGCTGCGCCCCGACGATCCCCGCGGGCTGGACGAGACGCTCGCGGCGCACGGGGACGCCGTCGCCGGAGCGGAGGAGCGTGGTGGACACGTTCCCGACACCCGCCCAGGCCATCGTGCCGCGCGACCCGTCGATGGTCGCAAGGCTCATCACCACGCCCCGGTCGCCCAGCAGCGCGTCGTGGCAGCGCCGGATCAGGACCGGGAGGGGTTCGTGCGCATGCCGCTCGAGGATGCCCGACGCCCGCTTTGCCGTCGTCTCCGCCGCGGCACCGTGGCCCAACGCGTCGATCACGGCCACCAGCGCCCCCTCTTCGCGCCGGACCACCGCGTGCCGGTCGCCGGAGACGCCTTCCCCGGGGAACGGTTGCACGGCGACCCCCCACTCCAGCAGGCCGAGGAAGCGGCGGCGACCCGTCATGTCGACCTCCATTTCCTCATCGTGATGGTGGTGCCTTCCCCGATGGCGGTCACGATCTCGAAATCGTCCATGAGCCGCCGTGCACCCGGCAGACCGAGTCCGAGGCCCCCGGCGGTGGAGTGGCCCTCCTGCAACGCGAGTTCCACATCGGCGATCCCGGGGCCGCGGTCGGCGGCGACGACGACGAGCCCGCAACGGTCCCCGTCGGTCACGACCCTGAACCGGACCTCGCCCTTGTTCGCGTACGTCACGATGTTCCGGGCGATCTCCGAGATGGCGGTCGCGATGACGGTCTGGTCGCCGATCGAGAACCCGGCGGAACGAGCCAGGTCCCGGCCCTGCCGTCTCGCCAGGATGATGTCGCCGTCCCCGGCGATCGGGACGCGGATCTCAGGCTCGGTCATGGCCCTCATCCAAGCGCGTGCGCTCGTCGAGGAAGGCCAAGCCCTCCTCGAGGTCGAGTGCCGTCGAGATTCCCCGCAGCGTGAGCCCGAGCTGGACCATCGCGAACGCGACCTCGGGCTGGATCCCGACGATCACGGTCTCTGAGCCTCGCAGGCGCGTCATGTGCACGAGATCGCGCAGCGTGCGGACGGCGAAGGAGTCCATCACGTCCAGCGGCGTGACGTCGATGATCACGCCTCGGGCCCGGAACCGACCCACCTGCTCCACAAGGGCATCCCGAAGCTCGCAAAGGTCGCTGTCCGTCAGCGACGACTGGATCGAAGCGATGAGGTAGCTCCCTTGCTTCAGGATGGGGACCTGCATTGCGCCTCCGGGCTCACGCCTGCTGGGATGCCTCCTTGAGATCGCTCACCTTGTAGCCGAGCAGACGCTCCGCCTCCTCGATACCGCCCTGGAGGTCGCCGACCGTCGCCATCTCGCTCAGGTCTACGCCGATCGTCACGAGGGTCTGGGCGATCTCCGGCGAGAGGCCGGTGACGATCACGGTGGCTCCGAGAAGCCGCGACGCCTCGACGGTCTGGACGAGGTGGTTCGCAACCGCCTTGTCCATCGCCGCGACGCCGGTGATGTCGATGACGACGACCTTCGCGCGGTTCGTGCGGATGGCCTGCAGAAGCTGCTCGGTAAGCTGCCTCGCGCGCTGGGGATCGATGACGCCGATGATCGGGAGGATGAGCAGCCGCTCGCGGACTTGCAGCACCGGCGTCGAGAGCTCGCGGATCGCCTCCTGCTGCTGGCGGATGACGCGCTCGCGCTCCTGCACGAAGCCGACCGCGACGGTGTTCGCGATGCTGTTTGCGGCGGGCTCGTACGCGTCGAGGATGCGATCGAGCTTGGCGAAGTCCTCGCGGTACTTGGCGAACAGCGACCGTGCGAGCACGTCGCGCAGGAGCAGGACGATCCCCACGACCTCGTGGGTCTCGACCCCGCGCGGGATGATGCGCTCCGAGAGGTCACGGGCGTAGGCCTGCAGGGCTTCGAACGTGCCGGTCTCCAGCGCCTCCACGTAGTTGTCGTAGACCGATGTCGCCTCCGCGAACACCTCCTCCTCCGTCATCGCGGTGAGCAGCCGTGCCTCGGTGATCCGGCGCGCCCACTCCTCGCGCAGCACGGTCCGCTGCTGGCGCAGGTGCGCCACGAGTTCGCGAAGAAGCGTGGCCGTGGACTCCGACGCCGGCTTGGAGAGCTCCGCCGGGCGGACGGAGCTGCCCCAAATAGAGCGCTCTTCCTTGGCAGCCATCGAACGACCTCCTGTGTCCGGGGAGCCCATCCCCGGTGAGCGTGACAAGCGACGGTGCGAAGCCAAGCGAGAGGGTCTTCGCACTATCCTTGTGTATCCCTCATATCCCCATCCGCAAATAGGGTGACTTTCCGACAATACGCCCGGAATCCGCTTGGCATGCGACTTACCCAGTAGAGATTGTCTTGCAATTGACCGGAGGGCTTGTCGACGCTCGCCCCGGAATCGAGCCATGACCGCACGCGATGCACCATTGTGCGGCATCGTCGCGAACAACAGGCGCGCGGGCGACCGAGGAGGGGCGACCCGACCGGCGCGAGGGCCGGCCGGGTCGCATGCGGTGAGGCTGGCTGTTAGAGCCCGAACCCGAGCTTGAGGATCGCGCTCAGCGAACCGGTCAGGTACGTGTTGAACGAGAAGAGGTCGAAGCACGCGCCGCTCGAGCCGTCGAGCCCGATGTCGACCTCGTTGTAGAGGAACACGCAGGCGTACACGTCGGTGTCCACGCCGCCGTTCTCGCAACCGGCCCCCTCGTTGTACTTACCCGTGCAGTACTTGAGGTAGTTGTCGGACCCGGTCTCGACGTCGAACCCGTCGTCGAGGCAGTCGAAGGCATCGCAGTCGTAGAACCAGTTCCGGTCGCCCTCGCAACGGTAGCCGTCGCGGCCGCAGTCCCGGGCGCGGTTGTCCTCGCAGTCGTTGTCGTCCCCCTCGCAGCGGAAGCCGTCCTCCTCGCACCAGTCCGCCCAGTTGTCGTAGCACCAGTTGTCGTCGCCCCGCCACCTGTGGCCGTGCGGCGCGCATTCCCACGCGTCACTCAGCGTGACCGTGTTGTGGCTGCCGATGAGCAGGAACCCCGCGCCGTCGGCGCTTCCGCAGGCCTCGGCGTAGTTGGAGACGCTCGCGCTGTAGTCGACCTCGAGCTCGAACCCGGCCGTGGCGCAGGAGTACGCCTCGCAGTACTTGACCTCGCAGTCCTCGCCCCGGACGCGATAGCCGCGGTCGTCGCAGTCCTCCACGCGACAGTACTTCACCTTGCAGCCGTCGCCCTGAACGTCGACGCCCGCGGCCGCCGACGTGTCGACGTCCACGTCGATCACGATGGCGGAGTCGCCCTCGACGATGACCGCGGAGCGGCCGGTGCGCTCCGCCCTGCAGTTGTCGACCCGGCCCCGGGCGCCCGTGACCACGGCGAGCGACCCCGAGGCGTCCAGGGAGACCGCGTCCTCGACCCTGCAGTCGTCCCCGGTGAGCACGACGTGGTCCACGCCGTTCTTGAACGTGAACCCGCTCACGACGTTCGCGTCGCCCACGAGGCTCACGCAGGTCACGGCACCAGCGCCCGTGCTCCCGTCCCAGGTCGCACCGGCCCCCGAGATCGTGATGCCCGACTTCGTGGCCGTCACGGCCTCGGCGTAGGTTCCGGGCGCGCACGTGATGACGTCCCCGGACGCCGCGGCATCCACGGCGGCCTGGATCGTCGAGTACTGGCTCGGCACCTTCCTCTCCCCGGCGAACACCAGGGATCCGAGCGCGAGGACCAACATGACCGACAGAGAAACTCGCATGATTTTCAAGAACCTCCTTTGCCCCCAACCACGGGGACGACTGCGGCATCACACAACGCGTGCCGCGGAGCCCGCGCCGGCGATTGCCGCCGCAGATGCGCCGCGCGGGAAGACGGGCCTGCCGATCACGCGGCCGCCGCCGCACCGCGTTGTTGCGCGAAGGGCGCGGTCCGGCACCGAATGCGTGCGCGCGGCGGCGCGGGGTTGCATGGCCGCCCGCGAGAGTCGGGCGGAACACCTACACGTGCGCCGGAGCGCGATTGGTATCGTTCGTGAAGGAAAGGAGCCCTCGCATGCTCCGCGACTTCGTTCTTCCCCTCGCCGCGACGCTCGGCATCCTCGCCGGCTGCGCGGCTACGCCCGAGCAGGGCGCGGCATCCTACGAGCCCCAGTCGATGAACGTGCTTCTCGGCGGGAGCTTCGATCGCGCCGGGGACGGCGTCGCCCTGGGCGCGAACTACGAGTATCGCGTCAGCCACCACCTGGGCGCGGGCGCATTCGCCGACGTGGCCTTCGCCCGCGATGCCTCCACGGTCCTCGGCGGCGGCATCTTCGTCCACCCGGCCGACCGGTGGACGCTGCTCGCCGGCCCGGGCGTGGAGTTCGCCGACGGCGACGCCGACGTCATCGGGCGGGTCGGCGGGTGGTACGCGATCCCCGTCGACCGCTACCGGCTCGCCCCGACCGCCTGGGTCGACATCGGCGGCGACACGGCCTTCTTCATCGGCCTCTCGTTCGGATTCGACTTGTGAGCCTCTTGGCCCCCGGAGCCCCCTCGCCTCAGCCCGCGACGGGCCCGACGCCGGGTCTGGAGAGCAAGTCCGCCACGTCGCGCTGCTGCTTCAGGCGTGCCTGCTGCCAGGGCTGCAGCCGCTTCCACGCCTCGAGAAAGACCGTCTCCGCCTCATCCCAGCGCCCGCGGCGGCCGAGGAAGAGCGCGAGGCTCACCGCGCCGCCTGCGTAGTCCGGGTTCGCGCGCGGAATCTCGCGGAAGACCTCCTCCGCGAGGTCGAAGCGCCCCTGCGCCTCGTACACCTTGCCGAGCTCGGTCCGCGCGCCCGCGAACGACGGCTTCGCCCCGATCGCACGCGAGAAGCACTGCGCGGCGCGGTCGAGGTCGCCCGTCTCCTTGAAGCCGCGGCCGCGCACGAACATCATCGTCTCCTCGTCGGGGAAGCGGGCGAGCGCCTCCTCGGCCGCCTTGCGCGCGCCGTCCCAGTCCTGCGCTGCGAGCAGCAGGTGCGCCTTCAGCCAGTAGCCGTTCACGCGGTCCGGCTGCTCCGCGATCACCTGCTCGGCGAGCGGCACCGCCTCCTTCCGGATGTCGATGTCCTTCCCGCCGCCGCGCCAGCGCGCGTTCATCACGGCCCAGAGCCACGTCTCGCGGGCGTGCGGGTCGTCGGTGAGCCGCCGCATCTCCTCGAAGGCCGCCGCGTCGCCACCGCCGTAGCGGGCCGACGCCACGGCCGCGCGCACGGACGGGTGGTTGTTCCCCGCGGCCTCCTCGAGGAGCCGCGCCTGCTCCGCCTTGTCGGGCGTGAACCCCGCGAAGACGGCGCGCAGGAGGTCGGAGCCGGTCCGCTCGATCGCCGTGCGGAACGTGTCGAACCCCTTCCTGGGCTGGAAGCCGCGCATGTACGCGAACGCGAGGTGCGCCCACGCGTCGCGGTCGGTCGGGTCGAGCTCCACCGAGCGCTCGAGCACGTCGCGCGCGAGATCGAGGCGGTTGCGGTCGTGCAGCTCGCAACCGGCGCGGGAGAGATTCCTGGCGTCGTTCCAGTGGGAGTAGGCCTCGCGGACGAGATCGGCGATGGTCGTCATGGGAGCGATGTTAGCAGTTGAAGAGGGGGGGCCGGGGGGGAGGAGGCCGCCCCCGGACCCCCTCCGCGTCCCGGTCCCGAGCCGAGGCTCAGGGCCGGGCGAGGATGAGCGTCACGTTGTGGCCGCCGAAGCCGAACGTGTTGTTCATCGCCACCCGGACCGGGCGCTCCTTCGCGACCCTCGGGACGAAGTCGAGGTCGAAGCCCTCGTCCGGGTCCTCGAGGTTGATCGTCGGCGGCACCACGCCCTTCCGCAGCGCGTTGATGCACGCGATGGTCTCGACGGCGCCCGACGCGCCCAGGTGGTGGCCGTGCATCGACTTCGTCGAGGAGATCGAGAGCCTCCGGGCGTGGTCGCCGAAGAGCGCCTTCACCGCCGCCACCTCGGCGGGGTCGCCGAGCGGCGTCGACGTGCCGTGCGCGTTGACGTAGTCGACCGCGCTCGCGTCGAGCTTGCTGTCCTTCAGCGCGCGGCGCATGGAGAGGATCGCGCCCCGGCCCTCCGGATCGGGCGCGGTGATGTGGCTCGCGTCGCTCGACACCCCCGCGCCCGCGAGCACGGCGAGGATCTCGGCGCCGCGCCGGCGCGCGTGCTCCTCCGTCTCGAGCACGAACACCGCCGCCCCCTCTGCCATCACGAACCCGTCCCGCCCGCGGTCGAAGGGACGCGACGCGCGCTCGGGCTCGTCGTTCCGCGTCGAGAGCGCCTTCATGCGCGAGAAGACGGAGACGCACACGGGCGTCACCGTCGCCTCCGCGCCGCCGGCGACCATCACGTCGGCGTCGCCGCGCCGGATCTCGTGCATCGCGGCCGCGAACGCGTGCCCCGACGAGGAGCAGGCGCTCGCGGTCGCGACCGACAGCCCCTTCAGCCCGAAGCGGATCGAGATGAGCCCGGAGCAGCAGTTGATCATGAGTCGCGGGACCGTGAACGGCGACAGCTTGTTCGGACCCTCCCGGCCGAGGAGCTCGACGCCGCGCTCGATGGTCTCGATTCCGCCGACGCCGGAGCCGATCACGACGCCGCACCGCTCCGGGTCCTCGCGGGAGAAGTCGATGCCCGACCGCTCGACCGCCTCGATCGCGGCGTGCATGCCGAGTTGCGTGTACCGGTCCATCCGGTTCGCCTCGCGGCCGAGGAGCGCGTAGGGATCCCAGTCGCGCACCTGCCCGCCGATCGTGACCGGCCACTGCCCCTTCCAGCGGTCGAACTGCTCGCCGACGATCGTCGCGATGCCGCTCCGGCCGCCCACCATGGCGTCCCAGACCGTGTCGGAATCGCGCCCCTGGCAGGTGATCGCGCCCATGCCGGTCACGACGACGCGCGGCACGTTCATGGATCCACTTTGGCACACGGAACCGGAATTGACCAGATAGGTGCCGGTCGGGCCGGGACGGCGCGGGAAAGAGGGGGGGTTCCGGGGGCCGCGCGAGAGGAACGCCGCGCGCCACCGCAGTCCCCGTGCGGTGGCGCGCGCAGGGCGGCGCTACTTGCCGCAGCCGTCGGCGCAGCCCTCGGGCTCGACGACCTCGACGCCCTCGGTGACCTCCTCGACGGCGCCGCAGCCTTCCTTCGCGCCGCAGCCCTCGGACGGAGCCGCCTTCGCGGGCTCCGCAGCGAGCGGCGGGGGCTGGTAGGTGGGCTTGTCCACGACGACGACGCCGGGCATCTGCTTCGACTTGAAGGTCCTCACGACCTTGCCGGTGCGCTCGTCGATGACATAGGTGGTGTCCGTCTTGGCGGAGTAGTAGTGCACCTGGCGCGACGTGGCGTTCGGGGCCGCGACGTAGCGCGGGTCGTCCTCGGCGACGTGGAGCGTCGGCTTCGCGTCGGGCGCTTCCTTCTGCACCTGCGAGATGGTCTGGGCCTGCTTGCCGCTCTTGCACGCAGGCACGAGCAGCATGGCGACGGCAATGGCGAGTACGGTTCTCATCTTCTTCCTACCTCACGTTGATCCGGCCTTCGCGATCGTTCGAGCGGCAATTGTAACCCGGTGGCGGTGGGCGATAGAACCCCCCACGCGCCGGCGGTGTCTCGCACCGGGACTGCGTCCCGCCGGCCTGTCCGCCGCAGCCCTTGGCGGAGGCGGCAGCGCCGGAGGCACGAAGGCGGGCCCCCGGAGCCCCCCCGACTCGCCCTCGCCCGCTGCGCGAGCTACGGCGGGGTTGCGCCCTTCGGGTCGGGGACGACCCTCACGGCGCAGAACTTGAACTCGGGGATCTTGCCGAAGGGGTCGAGCTTGTCCGTCGTGAGGACGTTCGCCGCCGCCTCGCGGAAGTGGAAGGGGATGAACACGGAGCCCGGCTGCGGGCCCATGGCCTTCCGCACCTTGAGCGAGATCGTGCCGCGCCGCGAGCTCACCGACACCATCCGGCCGGTGTCGACGCCGAGCTTCCTGCAGTCGTCGGGGTGGATCTCGACGAAGGGCTCGGGCTCGCGCGCGTCGAGCGTCACCGACCGGCGCGTCATGACGCCCGTGTGCCAGTGCTCGAGCACGCGGCCGGTCACGAGGATGAGCGGGTACTCCTCGTCGGGGAGCTCGTCCGCGCCCGTGTGGTCGGCGGGGACGAACTTCGCGCGGCCGTCCGCCGTCGGGAAGCCGTCGCCGAACATCACGACCGTGCCGTCGGACGTCTCGGGCTCCGGGCACGGGTAGAGCTTGCCCGTCGCGCCGAGGTTTCGGTGCGTGAGCCCGCGGTAGGCGTCGGTGAGCGGCACCATCTCGTCGAAGACCTCGGCGGCGGAGCCGTACTGCATGGGGTAGCCCATGCGGGTCGAGATGTCGCAGATGATTCTCCAATCGAGCCGCGCCTCGCCGGGCGGCTTCAGCGCGGGGTGCATCACCTGCACGCGCCGGTCGGTGTTCGTGACCGTGCCGTCCTTCTCGAGCGCCGACGTCGCGGGGAGCACGACGTCCGCGAACTCCGCGGTCTCGGTGAGGAAGATGTCCTGGACGACGAGGAACTCGAGGCTCGAGAGCGCCTTCCGGACCTTGTTCGTGTTCGGGTCGCTGAGGAAGGGGTTCTCGCCGAGCATGTACATGCCCTTGATCCGCCCCTCGAGCGCGCCCTTCATGATCTCGACGACGGTGAGCCCGGGCTTCGGGTCGAGCTTCGTCCCCCACGCCCCCTCGAATTTCTCCCGCGCCTTCGCGTTGTCCACGCGCTGGTAGTCGGGGAACATCATCGGGATGAGCCCCGCGTCGGAGGCCCCCTGCACGTTGTTCTGGCCGCGCAGCGGGTGGAGCCCCGCGCCCTCCTTCCCCATGTTCCCGGTCATGAGCGCGAGCGAGATGATGCAGCGGCAGTTGTCGGTGCCGTGCACGTGCTGGCTCATGCCCATGCCCCAGTAGGTGACCGCGGCCTTCGCGCGGCCGTAGGCGAGCGCGACCTCGCGGATCATCCCCGCGGGGACGCCGCAGATCGCCGCCGCGCGCTCGGGCGTGTACTCCTTGATCTTCGCCTTCACCGCATCGAAGCCCGTCGTGTGGTCGCGGACGTACTCCTCGTCGACGAGGCCCTCCTCGACGATCACGTGCATCATCGCGTTGTAGAAGGCGACGTCCGTGCCCGAGCGGATCCGGCAGAACCGCCAGGCGTGGCGGCTGATGCCGCTCGCGCGCGGGTCGACGACGATCAGCTTCGTGCCGTTCCGCGCGGCCTGCTTGAAGAAGGTCGCGGCGACCGGGTGGTTCGCCGTCGCGTTCGTGCCGGTGAGCAGCGCGACCTCGGCGTTCTTGATGTCGCCGTAGGTCGTCGTGACCGCGCCCGAGCCGATCATCTCGAGGAGCGCGGCGACCGACGACGCGTGACAGAGGCGCGTGCAGTGGTCGACGTTGTTCGTGCCGAACGTCGTGCGCACGAGCTTCTGGAAGAGGTAGGCCTCCTCGTTCGTGCACTTCGCCGAGCCGAAGCCCGCGAGCGCGCCGGAACCGCTGCGGTCGCGGATCTCCATCAGCCGCTTCGCGACGAGATCGAGCGCCTCGTCCCACGTGGCCTCGCGGAACGCCGGCATGACCTCCTTGTAGTCGACGATGCCGCCCGGCTTCCGCTTGTGATCGTGCGAGGTCTCGACCTCGGAAGACAGGGGGCCCCGGGGGTACTTGATGCGGATGAGCGGCATTCCGAGCCGGTGGGGATGCAGCGCGTAGTCGAAGCCGTACCGCCCCTTGACGCAGAGACGCGCGTCGTTGCCCGGGCTCTCGCGGCCCTCGACGCGGACGACGCGGTTCTTCTCCTCGTCGACGTGGTAGGCGACCGCGCAGCCGACGCCGCAGTAGGGGCAGACCGAGTCGACGGTCTTCGTGGCGGCCTCGAGAGGTCCGGCCACCGGCTTGTTCACGAGCGCGCCGGTCGGGCAGGCGGCGACGCACTCGCCGCAGGTGACGCAGGTCGACTTCCCCATCGGGTTGTCGAGGTCGAACGAGATGCGCGCCGTGTAGCCCTTGCCGGTGCGGCCGATCACCTCGTTGACCTGCACCTCGTCGCACGCGCGGATGCAGCGGTCGCAGAGGATGCACGCCTGGTGGTGGACGGCGATCGCGGGCGAGGAGAGGTCTTCGGGCCGCGAGTTGCCGCGGGGCAGGCGCACGTCGACGCCGTACTTCTCCGCGAGCGCCCAGAGCTTGTCGCCGCCGGTGGTCCCTTCCTTCGGCGAGACCTCCGGCTGGTCGGACATGAGCAGCTCGGTGAGCATCTTGCGGCACCGCTCGACCTTCTCGGACGCGGTGCGGACCACCATCCCCTCCTCGATCTTGCGGACGCAGGCGGCCGCCATGACGCGGGCGCCCTCGACCTCGACGGCGCACATGCGGCAAACGCCGACGGGCTCGAAGCGGGGGTCGTGGCAGAGGACGGGGACGTCGATCCCCGCCTCCCTCGCGGCCTCCCAGATGGTCATGCCCGGCCGCGCGCCGACACGCTTGCCGTCGATGGTCAGGTTCACGGTCGCGAGCTTCTGCACGCCTCGATGATATCCCCGGCGGGCGGGGCGGGCCAGCATGGCGGGCTTCAGAGCCACGCGAACGGGACGAGCCCCAGGGCCGCGAGCGCGAGGAGCGCGACGAGGCTCCTCCGGCCGGTCGCGCGGTCGGCGAATCCGTAGGCGTAGAACGCCTTGACCACGTTGTTGCTCGCCGCCGCGATCACGATCGCCGCGGCCGCGGCGTGGATCGGCGGCGTGCCGGGGCCGCCCTGGGCGACGCCGAGGATGAACGGGTCGACGTCCGTGACGCCCATCAGCGCCGCGAGCGCGTAGAGGCCGGTCCTGCCCATGTGCTCGCGCACCAGATGCGTCAGCACGAGGATGACGACGAACACGAGCGCGAAGACGAAGGAGGCCCTGAGCTCAAGGGGGTTCCTGGTCTCGGGCGGACCGACGTCGACCTGCCGGTCGCCCCTCCTCGAGAGGGCCCAGCCGGCGACGACCCCGAGGACGGCCAGCACCGCGAACGCGGGGGCGAGCGCGGCGGCGAGGGCGACGTTGAAGAACGCCAGCAGGAGGATCAGCCTCGCGTACATCACCGCGGAGGCGGTGAGGATGCTCCCCGTGAAGAGGTCCGGGCTCTTTCCCGCCTTCGCCTCCCGGGCGAGGACGATCGTGGTCACCGTCGAGGAGTAGGCGCCCCCGAGGATCGCGGAGACGATCACGCCGCCGCGCCCGCGGAGCAGCCGCTGCACGACGTAGCTCGCGAACGAGACGCCGCTCACGGCGACGACGACGAGCCATATCTTGAAGGGGTTCAGGTGGAAGGTCGTGAGATCCCGGTCGGGGACGACGGGCAGGATGACGACCGACAGGACCAGGAACTTCGCCACCGTGACGATCTCGTGGGAGGCGATGCGCTTGGTGAGGCCCTCGAGGCCCTTCTTGAGCTCCAGCAGGAGCACGCTGAGGATGCCGATGGCCGACGCGATCCAGAAGAACTCCCGTTGCACCAGCCCCCCGACGACGTACGTGGCGAGGGCCGAGATCTCCGTGGTCAGCCCGGCGGGCGGCGCGCTCGCGAGCTTGAAGCGGTAGGAGAGGAGCATGAACCCGCCGATCACGCCGAACCCCACGACCCAAGGCGTGATCCCGGGCGCCGAGAGCAGGGCCAGCGCGTAGCTCACGAGCCCGATGAGCGGGAAGGTCCGGATGCCGCCGAACGCGTAGACGGCCTCCTTCTGCTTGTGCTCCTCGCGCTCGAGGCCGATGAAGAAGGCCAGCGCCAGCACGAGCGCCATCTTCACGGCGTCGGGCGGCACCACGGCGACCCCGATCATCAGGAGATCGTACCCAGCCGCGGGTCGCGGTTCCCGCTTCGGGCCTCGCGCCGCCTACGGACGCGCCGGGCGACGCCTCACGCGACCGTCGAGAGGGCGGCCGGCCGGGGGAAGTCGACGAGCACGCGCACGGCCTTGTTGTAGTAGTTCGTGAGCACGTTGAGCGCGACCTCGACGACGATCTCCGTGATCTGGCCCTCGTCGAACCCCGCCCTGCGGACCCGGGCGAACTCCTCGTCGTCCACCTCCCCGCGCCCCTCCAGGATCGCCCGCGCGAACCGCAGCGCCGCGGCAGCCTTCCCGTCCGCCGCATCGCCGGCGCGGGACGCCGCGATCTCGTCCGGCGAGAGGCCGGCCCCCTTCCCGAGCACGGAGTGGACGGCGAGACAGTAGTCGCACCGGTTCGCCTCCGCGACCGCGAGCGCGACCTGCTCGCGCAGCCTCGTGCCGAGGCTGCTCTCCGCGAGCGCGCGGGAGAGAGCCAGGTAGCCCTCGAGCGCGGCGGGCGAGTGCGCGAGCGTGCGCACGAAGTTCGGGACGACGCCGAGCCTCGCCTGGACCTGCTCGAGGAAATCCTTCGCCTTGCCGGTCGTGCGGGCCGGCTCCACGGGGTCGATGCGGGGTGCATCCATGGTGCGAACTCCTTCGCCGACCCTCTCTCCTAAGGGGTTGTACGTCCGCGGCCGGGGTTTTTCCGCCATGGGGCTCCGAGGGGAGGGGGCACGGGGGAGGGGAGGCCGCGCGTCACGGCGAGGGCGCCGCGGCCACGGGCAGCCCTTCCGCGCTCCAGCCCCGCGCGCGGTAGTAGTCCGCGATCATCGCGTCGAGCTTTCCGCGCGACAGCTTGCCCGTGAGCAGCCGCTCCGGCAGCGTGTCCTCCTCGCGCCGCCAGCCGCACGCCACGTTGAACGACTTCCTGAGGTCGCAGATGAGGGCGCCGCTCGCGAGGAGATCCACGTCGAGGCCCGTCACGAGCCGCAGCAGCGTCGCGCCCTCGCGCGCGAAGTCCGCGAACACGCCGCGCAGGAACTTGCAGAGGATCAGCGAGTCCATCGCCGCGGCGCGGTTCTCGTGCTCGACGACCCTCCTGACGTCGAACGCCTCGGTCGAGAAGTCCAGCTCGTAGGCGCTCGACCGGTTGTGGTCGGCGCCGCGGGTGCCGACGGCGAAGCCCAAGGCCATCGCCGGCAGCGCACGCGGGTCATAGCCCGGGATCTCGAGGCCCTTCACGTGCATGGCGAGGTCCGGCCGGGAAAGCCGCTCCGCGACGTGGCGCGAGCCCTCGGCCAGGAGATCCCCGTCCCCCTCGCGCCGCGCGATCCGCCCGATCGTGTCGAGCACCGCCGCCGCGTCGCCGAACCGCATCCGCCCGGCATCCATCCAGCACGCGAGGGTGCCGCCGAGCGAGATCGTGTCGAGGCCGAAGAGGTCGCAGAGCCTCGCCGCCTCGATCATCGCCGCGCGATCGGGGATCCCGAGCAGCGGCCCCAGCGCGAACACGCTCTCGTACTCGAGCCGCACGCCCTCGCCTCCCGGCGCCCGGAAGATGTGCTCGCAGCCGATCGTGCAGGCGGCGCACGACTCCCGCCCCACGCGGTCCATCGCGTGGAGCGCCTCGGCCGAGATCTCGGGTGCGCCCTCGAACGACGAGTCGCGGAAGTTCCGGGCGGGGAGCGTGTTCAGCCGGTTGAAGGCGAGCACGTTCGCGATCGTGCCCAGCTCCCGGTACTTCGCGGTCGCGGGCCCGAAGGAGAGCTCGGAGAGCCGCCGCGCCTCGGCGACGACGCCCTTCGGATCCGCGACCTCGACCCGCTTCGTCCCGCGCACGGAGAACGCCTTCAGGTTCTTGGCGCCCATGACGGCGCCGAGGCCGCCGCGGCCGGCGTGCCGCCCGTCATTGCTGATCATCGCGTAGCGCACGAGCCGCTCGCCCGCGGGCCCGATCGCGGCGGTCCGGTAGCCGTCGAGGCCGCACTCCGCGGCGGGCCGCCCCCGGAGCCCCCCCTCTTCGCGAACCGTTGCGCGCCCGTCGTCGACGACGAGCCGCGAGAGCTCCTTCGCGCGCCCGACGATCGCGTAGGCGTCATACCCGGCGCGCTTCGCCGCGATCGCGAAGTGCGACGACGAGATCGCGTCGCAGAGGTATCCGGTCAAGGGCGACCTGGCGACGACCGCGAACTTCGCGGAGGTCGTGAGCGGCGTGCCGACCAGCGGCGACAGGCAGAGGATGAGGGGGGCTTCGGGGGCAAGGGGATCGTGCGCGGGGCCGCCCTCGTTGAAGCAGATCCAGGTGCCGAGGCCGACGCCGCCGATGTATCGCGCGAGCACGTCGCGCGGGATCGCGACCGGACGCGACTCGCCCGTCGAGAGGTCGACCCTCAGGTACGCGCCGTGGTAGCCGGGAATCAAGCTAGCCCCCCGCCTGCGCGCCGAGGATCAGCAGCGTGTCGCCCTTCGCGAGCGCGAGCCTGGGGTCCCTGACGAAACGGTC
This sequence comes from Planctomycetota bacterium, assembly GCA_036273915.1. GTDB lineage: Bacteria > Planctomycetota > PLA2 > PLA2 > PLA2 > PLA2. The sequence continues at coordinate 25,009 of DASUGR010000166.1, forward strand.
GCCGTTGAGGCTCGCGAGGTACCCGTCGGTGAGCCGGCCGTCGAGAACGACCTCGGGCACGACTCCCGGGCACGCGCTCGCGAGCGCGCGGAGCGCGTCGCCGAGGCTTCCCGCCTCGACCTCGAGGGCCTCGCGCCCGGCGCGGGCGCGCGCGATGCCGAACAGCTCGATCCGCACACGCAGAGTTTACTAGCGGTACGGTGCCAGGCACCGTTCCACTAACAACTCAATCGGCGACGCGCTTGAGGTCGAAGGCCTCGGTCTTGCCGCCCCCGCCGCCCGAGAGCGTGATCACGAGGCGGTCCTTCCCGGCGCGGTGGTACCGGCGCGCGCATCGTCCAGATGCAGCGCACGTGGTCGCGCAGGGGGCCTTGGGGGGCGGACTCTTCGCACTCCACGGCGCGCGCGATGCCATCAGCCGCGCATGGACTCATCAGGACTCGAGCGGGTTCCGCAGTCGCAGGCCGGGGAAGCGCTCGAAGTCCCGATCGTTCGAGTGGAGCTCGGCGCCGTGCTCGATCGCGAGGGCGGCGAGGTGCGTGTCGGTCGTGAGGTTGCCTCCGACCGAGGTGGCGCGGAACAGGTCCCGAACGATCCGGAGGTGGCGCGGACCGGGCTCGAGGACGACGACCTGCTCCTGGCCGAACCAGTCGTCGACGCGATCGAGGGCCTCCTCGGGTGCCAGCGGCAAGGCGAGCACCGAAGGGTGGGTCACGAGCCGCACGAAGCCGAACGCGACCGCCCACGGGATGGCCACCGGGGCGGAGCCCGTCATCTGCTCCTTCCACCAGGCGCGGGCGCGATCGTGGAGCGGGGCGGCTTCGTTGTGCGCGTAGACCAGGAGGTTGATATCGGGAAGGATCACGCGCCGCCCCGGAAGCGGCGGACCTCGATCTCGTCCGCGAGCTGGCTCAGCCTCAGGGGATCGACACCGGGCTGGAACGGGCTCTTGAAGGTACGCACGCGGAACGGCTTCGCACGCCGGCCGCTGCCCGCCGGCGCCGAGAGCCCCCGGCGCAGGACGGAGTTGAGCGCCTCCTTGAAGCTGATCCCCTTCTTATGCGCCAGGTCCCTGAGCCGCGCCGCGAGATCGTCGTCGAGTGTCAGCGTCGTGCGCATGTAGACATCATGATGCCTACTTGCCGTGCTGTCAAGATGCCCCCCGGGGGAGGGAGGCCGGGCGGCCCCCGGGGCCCCCTCACTTCCTGAACCGCTGGAGCACCGAGAGCACGGGCGTCAGCGCCGCCTGGCCGAGACCGCAGATCGAGGTCTCCAAGAGCGTCTCGTTCAGCTCCGGCAGGAGCGCGAGGTCGTCCTGCTTCCGGCCGTCGATCATGATCACGGCCTTCTCGGTCCCCACGCGGCACGGCACGCACTTGCCGCAGCTCTCGTTGCGGAAGAACGCGGTCAAGTTCCGCGCGAGCGCGAGCATGTCGCGCGTGTCGTTCACGACGACGACCGCGCCCGAGCCGAGCGCCGAGCCCGCCTCCTGCAGCGGCTTCCAGTCCATCACGATGTCGATCCTGTCCGCGGGCAGGAACCCGGTGCTCGCGCCGCCGGGCAGGAACGCCTGCAGCTTCCCCTTGACCCCGCCGCAGAGATCGAGCAGCTGCCGCAGCGTCGTGCCGACCTCCACCTCGTGGACGCCCGGTTTCGCGACGTCGCCGCTCACGCTGAAGAACTTGTACCTGTGCTCGCCGGTCTTCACGATCCGCGGCACGAGCGCGAACGTCTCGACGTTGTTCATCAGCGTGGGCTTGCCGTGGAGCCCCTCCGTGCCGGGGTAGGGCGGCTTGTTCCGCGGCTCGCCGCGCTTGCCCTCGAGCGCCTCGAGCAGCGCCGTCTCCTCGCCGAGGATGTAGCCGCCCGGCGAGACGAACACGCGCAGGTCGAGGCCGTCGAGCGGCGCCTTCGCGATCGCACGCTCGATCGCGCGGCGCTCGCGCGCGTACTCGTGGCGGATGTAGATCCACGCCTCCTTCGCGCCGACCGCGAGCGCGGCGAGCGCGATCCCCTCGATCACGAGGTGCGGCAGCTCCTCCAGGATCACGCGGTCCTTGAACGTGCCCGGCTCGCTCTCGTCCGCGTTGCAGACGACGTACTTGGGCGTCGCCTTCTCCTTCCGAACGAGGTCCCACTTGACGCCGGTCGGGAACCCGGCGCCGCCCATCCCGCGGAGGCCCGATTTCCTGATCCGCTCGATCATGGAATCGACGTCGCCGCTCTTGCGAACGGCGCGGAGGACGCCGTACGGCTCGCCGGGGTCGCAACGCCACTTGCGGGGCGAAGGGGAGGGGGCCGGGGGGAGGGGCTGCATCGACTTCACGCACTGCTCCGCCTGCGCGACCGACACCGGCTCGTCGTTCACGGCGCAGGCGGGTGCCATGTCGCATCTCCCGAGGCAGCTGACCTCATGGAACTCGACGTCCTTCTTCCCGGCGCAGCAGCCCTTGAGCTTCGCGAGCGCGGAGCCCCCGTCGGCCATGTGGCAGGAGAGGTCACGGCACGCCGCGACGTGGAGCTTCGGCGGCGGGCTCTTCCGGAAGTGCGGGTAGAAGCTGGATACGCCCTCGATCTCGTAGAGCGGGACGTTGATGCGATCGGAGAGGGCGCGCAGGTCCTCCTCGCGCAGCCAGCCGTGCTTCCCCTGCAGCGCGTAGAGCTCCTCGATGAGGTTCATCGGGCACGAGTATAGGCCGCTGGTCGCGAGCAGGCCACTTGGGCTACCCTTCCCCCATGAAGCGGCCCCTGCGCGTCGTATGCCTCGTGCTGCTCCCGGCCGTCGCGGGCGCGGTCGACATCGAGGTCGGCAGCACGCGCCTCGTGATCCCCGCTCCCGACGGCTACGCCCTTCTCACGGACGGGATGAAGCCCTACGCCGACCTCATGAAGCGGTTCGTGCCCCCCCAGAACCTGCAGCACGCGGTGTTCGTCGGCGAGGAGGACGCCGCGATCGCGGCCAAGGGGCAGATCCCGCAGCCGAAGCGGTTCTACTACGTGCAGTCGCTCCGGGACCTCGCCTACAGCCCGACGACGAAGCGCGACTTCGCGGAGCTGAAACGCGCGACGAGGAACGAGAACGAGCGGATCGGGAGGGCGATCGAGCAGAAGGTGCCGGGGTTCATCCGGGACATCAACGAGGGCCTCTCCAAGAGCTACGACGTCGATCTCGCCCTTTCGTTCCAGAAGGCGCTCCCGTTCCCCCCGCACTTCGAGTCGGACCGCGCCCTCGCGTTCTCGATGATCGCGTCGTACGGAATGACCGGCGCGGACGGGAGCGATCAGGGCTTCGAGACGGCCTTCACGGTCACGGCGGTGCACGTGAAGGCGAAGGTCATCTGGCTCGCCGTGGCGAGCCAGAGGGAGGAACTGGAGTGGACGCGGGCCGCGGCACGGGAGTGGACCGAGCGCGTCGTGGCCGCCAACCCCTCGACCGGCGAGATCGCGGAGCAGGAGGGCAAGGGCCCGTTCGAGTGGTGGGCCGTCGTGAAGTACGCGTTCCTCGGCGCGCTCGCCGTCGGTGTCGTCGCGACGGTCATCCAGAGCGCGTCGAGAAGGGCGCGGCGAACGGCAGGCGGAGCGCCCGAGGACCGCGGAGGGGAGGACGCATGAAACGGCACATGGCGGCGATCGGGATCGGCCTCCTCGTGACCTCGATCTACCTTGCCGCCCTCGGCGTGGTCGACAGCACGTCGAACAGCTACACCAGCAGCGACGAGGCGCTCGGCTACGGCATCGCCGTCTTCTGCGCGGCCACGGCGGGCGGTTGGCTGCTCCTCGCGTCGCGCGAGCGCCGCGACGGTCCCCTGTGACCCCCCGCATCGTCCCCTTCGAGTCGCGCTTCCTCCGCGACTGCGAGGCGCTCATCGCCTCGCTGCCGGGGTGGTTCGGCATCCCGGAGGCCAACGCGAGGTTCCTCCGCGATTTCCCCGCGAAACCGTCGTGGGTCGCGCTTCTCGGGGACACTCTCGTCGGCGCCGTGACCATGGAAAGGCACTTCCCCGGCTCCTTCGAGATCTCGTTCCTCGCGGTGCGCCCGGAGCACCACCGGCGCGGGATCGGCCGGGCGCTCGTCCGGGGCGTTGAGGCCGACGCGCGCGCGCACGCGGGCCGCTTCCTGCACGTGAGGACGCTCGGTCCCTCGCATCCCGATGCCGGGTACGCGAGGACGCGCGATTTCTACGAGGCGATCGGATTCGAGCCCCAGTTCGAAAGCACGGCGCTCGGCAGCCCCGGGAATCCGATCGTGGTTCTCGTCAAGCCGCTGTCGCCGGAAGAACGGCAGCCGGGCGACGTATGATCGCGCATGACCCTTCCGGAGACCTGTCGCGAGTTCGACCTGGTCCTCGTCGTGCTCTACGGGTCGCGGGCGACGGGACACGCGCGGCCGGACAGCGACGTCGGCGTCATCCGGCGATCGGGGCTCATCCCGCCGGAGCTGTTCCTCGAGCTCCTCGGGAAGCTCGAGGTCGCGACCGGCCTCAAGGACATCGACCTCGTGGACCTCCGGCGCGCGCCCCCGCTGCTCAAGCACTCCGTCGGCACGCACGGTCGCGCGCTCTACGAGGACGAGCCGGGCCGGTTCAACCTCTTCAAGGTCTACGCGTGGAAGCTCTGGCTGGATGACCAGCAGACCCTCCGCAAGCTGGACGCGGTCTACATTCGCGAGGGCCTCGAGCGGCTGAAAGCATGAGCCCCCTCGAGATCGCCGTCCTGCGTCGCAAGCTGAGCCGCATCGTCGAGAACCTCTCCGCGCTGAAGGCGCTCGGGGCGCTTTCCGTCAAGGAGTGGCAGGAGGATGGCGTGCGCCGCGCCGCCGCCGAGCGTTGGCTGCAGGTCTGCATCGAAGCGGCCATCGACCTCAACAGCCACCTCCTCGTCGGCCTCGGCCACGCCGCGCCCGCGGACGGCCACCAGAGCTTTCTCGAGCTCGCACGCCATGCCAAGGTGATCGACGCCGACCTCGCCATGGAGCTCGCGCCAAGCGTGGGCCTGCGCAACCGGCTCCTGCACCGCTACGACGATCTCGACGACGCACTGGTACTCAAGGGGATGGGCGACGCAATGCGCCTCTTCCCGCGCTACGTCGATCTGCTCTCCAGATACGTCGAGCAGCTCGCGAGGTAGTTTCGGGCGAGGTCATCTTGGCCCGGCGGGCAGCGCGTCCGCCCCGTGCCGCCTCGCCGGGCTCCCCTCGGCGAGGCGCAGATCCTCCCCGAGCATCGGATCCTTCCCGCCCGCCGCGTCCTTCTCGGCCACCGGGAGCCGCGGCGGACCGCGCGCGGGGTCGTCGATGCAGAACCACCAGTTGCGCGCGAACCGAAGCGTCTCCGGCGCGGTGCCGGGACCGACGTTCACGGGCGTCGCGACCTCGTCCGAGCGGTAGACGACGAGGTTGTCCGCGAACACGCCGCCGCGGCAGGGGACAAAGCCCTCCTCGCGCGTCTCCTGGAGGATCCGGAGGAACCACTTGCGCGGCCGGAAGAAGGTGTTGAAGCGGACGGTCGCGCCGTCGACGCCGACGAAGGCGATCGGCGCCTCCGAGCCGACGAACGTGCAGCCCTCGACGGTCACGTCCTTCGCCTCGAACCCCTCCGGCTTCGGGCGGAAGTAGGCGAGGCCCGTGGACCCGCCGACGTTGACGGCGCGCGCGCCCGCGTGCTCGAAGCGGCAGCGCCGGATCACGACGTCGCGCGTGCCGCCCTTCGCCTGGACGCCGCTCGCCGCGGTCGCTTCCTCGCGGTCGCGGATCGTGCACCCGTCGATCACGCCGCGGTGGCACCCCACCATGTCGACGGCCGAGCCCCCGCGCCCCCACCGCTCCACGGTGCAGCGCTCGAGGCGGAAGTCGTCGACGCCCGAGAGCTTGATCCCGTCCTCGTTCCCCCTCCCTCCGCAGTCGCGCACGACGACGTCGCGCAGGATGACGTGGTGCGACGGCGTCTCGAACGTGCCGCCATCATCGATGTTCAACCCGTTACCGGGCGCGCCCTCGACGGCGAGCCCCTCGATCTCCAAGTACGCGACGTCGGAGAGCTGGATGCCGCCCTTGAAGACCGCGCCCTGCGCGACGACGACGATCGGCTGCCCCCGGAGCCCCCTCACATCGGACAAGTGAAAGCCGTGGTATTCGCCGGGCGCGATCACCACCCGCTGCCCGGGCTTCGCCGCGGCAATCTCCTTCTCCGGAGCCGCCGCGACAAGCAGCGCGATGGCAAACTGGGCGAGCATGGGCCAGGGCAGCGTACCTCAAGGGGGTTCCGGGGGCAGGGCGCCGGTCGCGGCGACGCTCGAGCGCGCATGGCGCGAGGTCAACGCGATCGAGGAGGCGTTCGCGAAGGGCGAGATCGACCAGGTCGGCTGGCACGCGCGGATGGCGGCGCTCGTCGTGCCGGCGTACTTGGCGGGCACGAACCCGCGCGCACAGTCGGGGTACAGCGGGGACGAGGCGGCCTGGCGCCAGGCAAGGGAGCTCGTCGCGGACGCGATCCCGCGGGCCGGCACGTTTCTCGACGTCGGCTGCGCGAGCGGGCTGCTGATGGAGAGCGCGCACGCGTGGTGCCTCGAGCGCGGGGTCGCGGTCGAGCCGTTCGGGGTCGACATCGCGCCCGAGCTCGCGGCGCTCGCGCGGGCACGGCTGCCGCGGTGGGCGGACCGCGTGTTCGCGGGGAACGCGGCGTCCTGGATCCCGCCGTTCCGGTTCGACTTCGTGCGGACGGGGCTCGACTACGTGCCGCGCGCGCGGCGGAAGGGCCTGCTCGCGCACCTCCTGGGTCACGCGGTCGCGCCGGGCGGCCTGCTGCTCGTGGGCCCCTTCTCGGAGGAGAAGGACGGGACGCGCGCGGGGCCGTCGGCGGAGGAGGAGGCGCGGGCCTGGGGCTTCGCCGTCGTCGGCCGCGAGGAGCGCCCCCACCCGCGCGACGACCGCGTGGTCCGGCGGCTCTTCGTCGTGAGCGAACCGCCGGGGCGGACGCCGGTTTAGAGTGGGACGCTTCCCATGCTCCTCCGGATCACGACGACGCACGAGCCCGCCACCGATCTCGGGTACCTCCTGCACAAGAACCCCGCCCGGGTGCAGGCGTTCGACCTGAGCTTCGGCCGCGCGCACGTGTTCTATCCGGAGGCGACCGCGGCGCGCTGCACGGCCGCGCTCCTGCTCGACGTCGATCCGGTAGGGCTCATCCGCGGGCACCGGGGTCCGGGGCTCATCGACCAGTACGTGAACGACCGGCCCTACGCGTCGTGCTCGTTCCTGAGCACCGCGATCGCGAAGGTGTTCGGCAGCGCGCTCGCCGGGCGCTGCGAGGCGCGGCCCGGGCTCGCGGATGCCCCCATCCCGCTGGTCGCGCGGCTCTCCGCGCTCCCGTGCCGCGGCGGCACGCGGTGGCTGCACGAGATCTTCGAGCCTCTCGGCTACCGGGTCGAGGCGGAGCGCGAGCCGCTCGACCCGCGGTTCCCCGGGTGGGGCGAGAGCCCCTATCACCGGGTGACGCTCGAGCAGCGGATCCGGCTCGCCGACCTGCTCTCGCACCTCTACGTGCTCGTGCCCGTCCTCGACGACAGGAAGCACTACTGGGTCTCCGAGGACGAGATCGAGAAGCTCCTGCGCCGCGGGGAGGGCTGGCTCGCGGCGCACCCGCTGCGC
>DASUGR010000167.1:0-15673 GCA_036273915.1 Planctomycetota bacterium
GTCGATCCGCATCGAGGCGCACATGCGCCGCACCTGCTCGAGGAACTCGCGGAGGATCTCGAGGTAGCCGTCGCGGAGCGCGCGCGGCTCCGCGATCAGGTCGGGGAGCTGTTCGAGGCCCATGAACCGCGTGTTGTCCTCGAACGGGAAGGTCAGCTCGGTCTCGTCGAGGACGTGGAAGAGCACCACCTCGTGCCGCTTGTGGCGGAGGTGCTTCAACCCGTTCTCGATGGTCTCGAGCGGCGCGAAGAGGTCGGAGAAGATCGCGATGAGCGAGCGACGCCCCGCGGCGTCCGCGAGGTCGCGCAACGGCGCGGCGAAGTCGCTCTTCCGTTGCGGCTTCAGGGGCTCGACCATGGCGAGGATGTTCTGGAGGCTCGCCCAGTTGCTCGAGACGGGCACGGCGCCCCGGAGCCGGTCGTCGAAGAGGCGAAGCCCGACCGCGTCGCGCTGCTTCAGGAGCAGGAAGGCGATCGCCGCCGCCGCGGTCGCGGAGTACTCGAACTTGGAGAGCGGCTGCGTCCCGAAGCGCATCGACTCGCTCACGTCGAGCAGCACCTGGCAGCGGAGGTTCGTCTCCTCCTCGTACTGCTTGATGTAGTAGCGGTCCGCACGGCCCCAGAGCTTCCAGTCGATGTGGCGGATGTCGTCGCCGGGCGCGTACTCCCGGTGCTCCGCGAACTCGACGCTGTAACCCTTCCGGGGCGACTTGTGCAGGCCGGAGACGTACCCCTCCACGACCTGCCGCGCCCGCAGGTCGAGGCGGGAGATCTCCGCCAGCACCGCCGGATCGAGGAACCGGCTCTGCCCCCCCGGGTGCGCCATCAGCCGTGGAGGACCGGCGCGGCCTCGGCGCCGCCGGCGGCGGCGACGTCCTTGGCCGGTGTGGCGTCGAGGATGCGGGAGATGATCGTGTCCGGCGTGATGCCCGCGGACTCCGCGGCGAAGTTCGTGAGGATCCGGTGGCGCAGCACGGGCGCGGCGACCGCGCGGATGTCCTCCGTCGTGGCCGCGTGGCGGCCGGCGAGCGCGGCGCGCGCCTTCGCGCCGAGCACCAGGTACTGGCAGGCGCGGGGCCCCGCGCCCCACGACACGTTCTCCTTGATGAAGTCGGGGATCTCCGGCTCGCCCACGCGCGTCTGCCGCACGAGGCGCATCGCGTAATCCACGACGTGGTCCGCGACCGGCACGCGCCGCACCGCCCGCTGGCACTCGAGCATCTCGTTCGCATCGAGCGCCGGCGCGACCTCCACCGTGTGGTCCGACGTGGTCGTCTTGATCACCTCGCGCTCCTCGTCCCAGCTCGGATAGGAGACGCGGATCTTGAACATGAAGCGGTCCTGCTGCGCCTCGGGCAGCGGGTAGGTGCCCTCCTGCTCGATCGGGTTCTGCGTCGCGAGGACGAAGAAGGGGGAGGGGAGGTCGTGCTTCTCGCCGGCGACCGTCACCTGCCGCTCCTGCATCGACTCGAGCAGCGCCGCCTGCGTCTTCGGCGGCGTGCGGTTGATTTCGTCGGCGAGGATCACGTTCGCGAAGATCGGCCCGGGGATGAACTTGAAGTCGCGCTGCCCGGTCGACTTGTTCTCCTCGATCACCTCGGTCCCGGTGATGTCGGCCGGCATCAGGTCCGGCGTGAACTGGATGCGGCTGAACGAGAGGGAGAGCGAGCGGGCGAGGGTGGAGACGAGGAGCGTCTTCGCGAGCCCGGGCACGCCCTCGAGGATGCAGTGGCCCCTCGAGAAGATGGCGAGGAGGAGCTCCTCGACCACCTGGTCCTGGCCGATGATCACCTTGCGGATCTCGCTCCGGATCCGGCCGTGCGCCTCCTTCAGGCGCTCGATCGCGTCTCGGTCGTCCATCGATTCCTCCCTGTCGGGGGCCCCCGGGCCCCCCCTGGTTTACGCCGCTCTCGTCCCGCGCCTCCCGGTCACCGAGACAGGATGGGCATGTTGTTGAAGGGGATCTGCAGGATCAGGAGCCCGATCGCCGTCCCGTAGACGAGACCGACGCCGTCCCCGTTCCAGGACCCGTTGCCCTGCTGCGTGCGCAGGAGGATCTTCTGGATCGCGGGGTAGTAGTCGCCCCACTCCTTGTCGCCCCTCTGCCACGAGGCCTGGGACATGTAGAGCTGCGTGTAGAAGTAGTGCCCGTCGCTGCTGGTCGTGGGCTTGCAGTTCTTCCAGGCGTACTCGAACGCCTTGTGGGCCATGTCGCTGTCGTACTGCCCCGCGTTGTAGAGCACCGCGCAGGCCGCGGCCGTGATCGCCGGGCGGCTCCCGCGCGAGCGGACGCTGTACGAGATCCCCCCGTCGGGGTTCTGCGACCGCTCGATGTACTTGATCGCGCGGTCGATCGTGTCCTTGGGCACGAGGATGCCGGCGTTGCGGCAGCCGCGGAGCGCCTGCACCTGCGTGACCGTCACGGACCCCTCGTCGCCGTTGGAGTCGGGCGTGTAGAGCCAGCCGCCGTCGCCCGACTGCGACCTCGCCGTCAGCACGATGCCGCGCTCGAGCGCGACGCGGATGCGCCGCTGCCGCTCGAGGTCCTCCTCCATGCCGTACGCCTGGGAGAGGAAGAGCATGGCGAAGCCGTGGCCGTACATCGACCGCTGCTCCTCGGCCGGCGCCGCGAAAAGCCCGTTCGGCTGCTGCTGCGAGAGGCAGAAGTTGACGGCGCGGCGGACCTGCTTCGCGTAGGGCCCGCGCTCGGGCGTCGAGCCGCCCGCGACGAGCGCGAGGCCGCCGAGCGCGCTCATGACGACCGGGTAGGTGCCGAACCCGCCGGCCGACCGCCACGACCCGTCCTTGTTCTGCTCGCGGGCGAGGAACTCGAGGCCGCGCTCGATCGCGCGCATCGTGTCGCTCGTGACGCCGGACGGCATCGTCGGCACCGCGCCGTCCTGTCCGCCCGATGCGGGGGCCAGGAGGGTCGCGACGAGAAGGAGCAGGCACACCCGCATGCGCCTTGGAGTCTATCCGGAAACGGCGTCCGGGCCGCGCCTCCGCGCCGCGTTCGGCAGCGGGTCGGCGGGGGAGGCGGAGGGGGTCCGGGGGCGCATCGCTAGCCGCCCCCTTGCGCCGGGGGCGCGAGGCGCGCGGCGCCCCACGGCTGGCCCACGACGAGGCCGTCCCCCGCCGCCGCGATCCCGATGCCCGTGTCGAAGCGCGTCGTGTCGCCTGCGCGGAAATCGAGGTCGGCGGTCTCCTTCCCCGTCGGGTCCAGGAAGAGCGGCTGCGCCCCGCAGGAGGACGGCGACGCGTCCCGGTCGAACAGGCGCACGTGCGCGCCCCGGGAGAGGACGGCCGCGACCGCGACATGGTGCTCCGTGAGGAGCGGACGCGTGAACGCGCCGGCCCGGACCGCGTAGTCGTAGGTCAGCACGTCCGCGGCCCTCGCGTCGATGCGGAAGAGGCGTCCGCCCTCGTCCTCGAGGCCGGGGTTGCTGGTCAGCACGAAGATCCGCGACCCGTCGCGGGCCACGTGGAACGACCGGAGCAGCCCGGGCCCGCGGCGGACCTCCTCCTTCCCGGAGTCGAGGTCGACGAAGTGGACGTTCTCGGTCCCGCTCGACCCGTCGTGGTAGACGAGGACGCGGCCGTCCGCGTGGAGCGGCGCCGCGTACCCGGTCGCGAGCGGGAACCGCCTGCGCGATTCGCCGCCGCGGATGTCCAGGACCTCGAGCTGGCCGACCTCGCCCTCGGTCGCGGTCGACGTGGCGACGAAGATCCGGCCGAGGCGGTCCACCAGCGGCGCCGCGAGCAGCGCCGCGTTGTTCCCGCGTCGCCACGTGGCCACCTTGGTGCCGTCCGTTGCCTGGTAGACGCGGACCCACCCGGGCTTCGAGAAGCCGACGACGACGAAGTCGCCGAGGGCGGTGGGCGGGCCGACCGCGACCTGCCCCTGCGTCTCGCCGTCGACCCAGACGAGATCGCCCGTCCGCGCGTGGATCCCGTCGACCCCGGCGCGCGGGTGGACGCGCACGACCACGTTCCCCACCAGGATGTACTCGGGAAGCGGGTGCGCGCGCAGCGCGAAGCCCTTCGCGGAGGCGTCGCGCAGGTCCCTGCGCAGGAGGTCGACCGCCGCCTGCCCCTCCTCGCGCGCCATCGTGTCCTTCGACTGGTAGCACCAGAGCACCTCCCCGCTTGTCGCGTTGATCCGCATGAGGCCGGCGACGTCGCCGATGAGGACGTCGTCGCCCTGGCGGACCGCGAGGCGTGCCGCCGCGATCTCTCCCGCGACGGCCGCGGTCGCCGGCTCGCTCGCGGGCCCCGGCGAGATGCCGGTGCGGCTCGGGTTGCGGACGCTCCAGCGGACCTTGCCCGCGGGATCGACGGCCGTGTACTCGGCCGCCGTCGCGAAGATCACGAGACCCTCGGGCAGCCCGCCCTCGACGGCCACGGGCGTGCCCTCGATCGCCGTCGGCGCGGCGGCGAGCGGGAAGCGCAGGTGCGGCGCGGGCGGCCCGCCCCCGGGACCCCCTAGCTTCGCCTCGACCTCGGCGATCAGCGCCGCCTGCTCGCGCCGTCCCGCCTCGTCGAGCCTCGACACGGCCTCGAAGAGCTGCCGGCGCGCGGCGTCCGCCTTGCCTTGGCGCACATAGGAGCGCGCGATCCTCAGGTACGCGAGGGGCGCGCGCGGATGGTCCGGGTGCCTCGTCACGAAGTCCTTGAGCTCGGCCTCCGCGTCCGCGTCGCGCCCCGCCTCCTCGTAGAGGTCCGCGAGGGCGAAGCGCGCGTCCTGGGCCGTGGGCTCGTCGCCGTAGCGGTCGAGGGTCGCCTTCAGCCCGTCCGCGTCCTTCCGCTGGACCGCGGCCTCGATCCTTCCGCGCACGGTCTCGGCGAAGGCGGTGGCGAAGGCCTCGTTCTCGGAGCGCAGCTGGTCGCGGAGCGCCGCACCCGCCGCGCCTCCGTCCACGGCGCGGCCGTCGCGAACGACGCGGACCCCGCCGTACCGGTCGACGAACTGCTCAAGCGCGGCGAGGGCCTCCTGGCCCTTCGAGAGGCGCCCGAGCGCCTCCGCGCGCAGGAGCGCGACCTGCGCGTCGTACGGGTGCGGCCGCTCCCCGCGGAGCGGCGCGACGAGCTTCTCCGCCTCGTCGAGCGCGCCGAGGTCGTTCCGCTCCCGCGCGATCGCGAAGAGGTTCTCGATCGCGTACCGGCGCGCGAGCTGCGTCGCGTCCGAGGTCGTCGCTTCGACCGCCTTGGCGAAGTCCTCCCGCGCCTGGTCCCGCCGCTTCGTCGTGCCCGCGAGCGCCAGGAGCCCCCGCTCGAGCAGCAGCGCCGCGCGGTCCGCGCGCGGCCGGCCCAGCGCGGCATCCACGCGGGCGACCTCCGCCTCGTACGTGGTGAAGCACATGATCTCGCGGCCGTTCGCGGCGATGAGCCGCCCGTCGGAGCTGACCAGGTTGCCGAGCTCCTTCACGTCGAAGACGAGCGGCTCGGCCGGGGTCCCGGTCCTCAGGTCGAAGCGTTCCACCTCCGATTGGAGGGAGTTCTGGTACTGGGTCGGGACGTGGACGTAGCGCTCGCCGACGAAGCCGCGCCCGTAGCGGAACGCGCGCAGGGGTTTCGACCAGGCGATCTCCCCCTTCCGGATGTTGATGGCGAAGACCTTGTCGCCGCCGAGGAAGAGGAGGCCGTCCTTCGCGCCGAGCACGTACGAGGCGGCGCGCAGCGAGGGGAGCTTGGGGATCGCCCACGCCACGCGGCCGCTCTCCGCGTCGAGGGCGATGAGCTCGTCCCCGTCGGCCGGCGCGACGAGCACCTTCCCCTCGGCGACGATCGGGTCGTTGAACGCGAAGTTCTGCTTGACCTTGGCCCCGCGGAACCCGCGCCTGCCCCCCTGCGCCCCCTCGAATCCGCGCTTGTAGCGCGTGATCCACTTCACGCGGCCCGGCGGCAGCGCGTCGACGGCCGCGACCACGCCCGCCTGCGTCACCGCGTAGACGGTGCCGCCCGCCATGGCGATCGCCGCGCCGCGCGGGAGCTGGCGGGTGATCTCGTCCTCGTAGTGCAGCGTGGTCCGGAACCGCACGCGCCCGGTCGCGGCGTCCATCGCCCAGAGCGCGACGAGGCCGGGCCCGTCGCCCTCCCGCTCCGCCGCGATCGTGTAGATGGTCCCGCCGGAGGCGATGCCGGGGCCGAGGAACGCCGCCCCGCGGTGGATCTGGTAGTCCCGTTGCCACGCGTCGTAGGCCGTCGCCCGCACCGCCATGCTCGGGAAGTCGCCCCTCCATGCCCAGACGAGCCTGCCGGTGTCGAACGAGGTGACGGTGATCATGTTGGGCTGGTTCATCACCGCGGGGGTCTCGCCGCGAAGCTCGTTCGGCGCCCCGGCGCAGTCCGTGGCGATGATCATCCCGTCCGCCGCGACGAGCCGCGCCGCGCCGTAGTCGAGAAACTCGTAGATCGCCTCGAGAACCCGCGAGTCCTTCACCGCTTCCTGCGTCCCGGGCCGGATGTGCTCGAGGGGGCTCAGGTGCGTGGGGTCGTCGAGCGTCGGCGGCGACGGGGAGAGCTCCAGCGCGAGCGGCACGAACGTGCCGGAACCCACGCGCCGCGCGACGATCTGCCGGCCGTCCTTGTAGAGGAGGAGGCCGTCGTAGATGACCGGGGAGATCGTCGGGTAGGGCACGACCTGCTCCCGTGCCTGCGTCGCGACCTGCGGCTCCGGCGACGGACCCCGGTCGTGCCGCATGACCATCCACACATCCCCGGGCGCGACGTCCTTGCACACCGTGAGGCGCGTGTCCCGCTCGGCGAGGGAGAACGACCAGAAGGGCTTTTTCGGGAGGTCCTCGGGGAGATCCGGGGCGGTCCGGCTGCGTGCCGCGTTGCCGCCCGCCACGGGCCAGTCGGTGCCATCCCGCTCCGCGCCGTCGCGGCGGCGGAAGAGCGGGTGGTCCTTGATCTCCTCGACCGGCACGGCCTTGCCTTCGACCTGGACCGTCGCCCCCGCGTACTCCGAGACGAGGCGCGAGAGCAGGTTCGTGAGCTGCTCGTCGTCGCCGATCCGCGCGGCGCAGTACGCGCTTTTCGCGAGCACGAGCGCGACGTCGCGGTCGGTGTCCTTGGGGTAGACGTCCACGAGCCGGCGGCCGGCCGCGAGCGCCTCGTAGAAGCGCCCGAGCGCGATGTTCAGGTCGAGGGTCCGCTCGAGCGCGTCGTCGCCGACGCTGCTCGGCAGGTAGCTGTCGTGGACCTTCGCGTACGCGACGAGCCGCTCCTCGACCTCCTCGGTCGCGTCCGCGTCCGCCATGAGCTGGCGAGCCTTGGCGTCGTGCACGTCGCGGTAGGCCCGGAGCCCGTCGGGCGGCAGCCGCGCGAGCTCGAGCAGGCAAAGCTCGCGCGCCGGGTAGAAGGTGCGGCCGTCCTCGCTGTAGACCGCCGACGCGAGGACCTCCTCCTTCATGTCGGGGAAGACGTCCGGGTCGCCGATCACGACCCGATGGAGGACGTCGACGACCTTGTCCCACTGCTCCGCCTTCGCGAGCTCCTGGCCGCGGGACAGGTAGCGCGGGATCGCGTCGTCGGTCAGGAGCCGCACCTCGCCGTCCGCCGCCGCGGGCCCCGCGGGCGCGAGGACGAGGACGAGCGGGAGGAGGCGGCGCACCCTCTCCAGGACGTTCCTCCGCCCGCGGCCGTTCATGGTTCCTTAGGTTAACCCGCCGCAGCGCCCCGCCGTGTCACGATCATCACCATCGGTACGCACGCGAGGAGCGCGGTCGCCGCCATCGCGGCGGCGAGGCCGAGGCTCCCGAGCGCCCAGCCGGCGAAGACGGCGAGCGGGCTGAAGGCGAGCCGGCACGAGAGCGAGTCGATCGAGAGGATCGTCGCGCGCCGCCGGGCGGAGGGCGCGCGCCGGTTGAGCAGGAACCGGGTGAGCGGCGGGTAGAGCCCGAAAGCGGCCCCCTGGACGCAGAAGAGGGCGGCGGCGGCGGGTACCCGCAGGAGCGCCAGCAGGAGAAACATAAGAAGGAGGGTCCCGGGAACCAGGAGCACGAGGGCCCGCTCGGCCCGGGCGATCCAGCGGTGGGCGCGGAGCGCCGCGAGCGCTCCCGCGAGGTTCATCCCGGCGAGGATCGTGCCATAGAAGTGGGGGCGGATCCCTTGCGCCTCGAGGACCGGGTGGAAGAAGAGGACGACGGCGCCCCGGAGGAGCGCGAAGACCCCGATGCTATAGAGGATCACGCGGAGGACGCCGGGGGTCGTGGCCACGTCCCGGATCGCGCCCATGGTGATCTCCTTGGCGGACTGCCGCTCGCCCCGCGGGGGCTCCCGGAAGAGCAGGCCGACGGCGGCGCCGAGGACGCTCAGGGCGCCCGCGATCCAGTAGGCGAGCACCGGGTTCCCGTCGACGACGAGCAGACGGTCCGAGAGCGGGTAGGCGACGACGGTTGCGAGGAGCCACGACGCCTGCGCCGCGCCTTCTGCCCGGGGGTATTCGGCCTCGCGCTTCTCGGCGGCGAGCGAGTCGTAGAGGAGCGCGGAGTCGGCGCCGCTCACGAACGCGGTCCCGAGGCCGAAGAGCACCTCCCCGGCGGCGAACGAGGGGAAGCCATGCGCGCGCGCGAAGAGGAAGCAGCCGAGCCCGTTGACGAACGCGCCGAAGACGAGGATCGCCTTCCTGCCGAAGCGGTCGGCGAGGACCCCGCTCGGCACCTCGGCGGCGACGACGACGAGGTAGTAGAGGCCCTGGAGGAGCCCGTACTCCGGCTGCGAGAGGCCGCGCACCTTGGTGATGAAGAGCTGGATGTAGGGCGCGAAGAGCAGGAGCCGCGTGAGGACGCGGTAGAGGAGGAAGAGGCGGAAGTTGCGCAAGCGGCCCCCGGAACCCCCTCATATCAAGAGCCGGTGGCTATAATCCCGGCTTATCTTGGACCTCGAGTCGCTGCGCTCCTTCTACCACGTCGCCCGCGAGCGCTCCTTCTCCCGCGCGGCGAAGACGCTGCACGTCTCGCAGCCGGCGGTCTCCGTGCGGATCAAGTCGCTCGAGACGGAGCTCGGCGAGCGGCTGTTCGACCGCGCGCGGAAGGGCGTCGCGCTGACGGAGGCGGGAACGGTGCTCTTCGCGTCGGCGGAGAAGATCTTCTCGGACGTCGAGGAGGCGCGCGCGCGGCTGCGCGAGCTCAAGGAGACGGGTGCCGGGCGCGTGCGGCTCGGCTGCTCGGACACGGTGAGCCTCTACCTCTTGCCGGGGCCGCTGAAGCGCTTCCGGAAGAAGTTCCCGGCGGCGGAGGTGATCATCCGGAACGACCACTCGGCGGGGATCCTCGACCTGCTCTTGCGCGGCGAGCTGGACTTCGGGATCGTGACGCGGCCGCCGTCGCTCGACCACCGGCTGGAGGCGCGCGAGATCCTCGTGGAGCCCTACGTGGCGGTGTGCCGGAAGGACGACCCGCTGCTGCGGCGCGGGCAGGCGTCGCTCGCGGCGCTCGACGGCCGGCCGATGGTGGCGCTCGAGCGCGGGACGGTGACGCGCGACGCGATCGATCGCGCGCTCCGGGCGGCGGGGGCGAAACCGAAGGTGGTGCTCGAGACGGGCAACGTGGAGGTGCAGAAGCTCTACGCGTCGATGGGGTTCGGGTGCGCGGTGCTGCCGGAGAGCGCGGTGACGGACACGGATCGCCGTCGGCTGGCGGTGCTGCCGATCCGCGGCGCGGAGCTCGAGCGCGCGATCGTGGCGGTGGTCCCGCGCGACCGCTACGTCCCCCGCGCGGCCCAGGCGCTGCTGGACATGGTCGTACGCGATGCGGCACGGGGAGAGAAACCACAGAACTCGTGACAGAAGGGCGGGGTGTGTCACGAGTTCTGGAAAAACGCTCCCCGTACCGTATCGTCGACCGCGATGGTGCCGCTGCTCCTCGCCCTCCTTCTCGCGCCGGACGCGACGCACGAGCTCAAGCTCCACTTCGAGAAGGGGATGGTCTACGAGGACGCCACGAAGGGGCGCATCAAGCTCCGGCTCATCGAGCAGAATCGCGTGGCGAAGTTCGACGTGGAGGAGGACTGCCTCCTCCGCCGCACCGTCGTCTCGGTGGGCGACGACGGGCTCCCGTCCGAGGAGAAGATCGAGGTCGTCCGCTTCGCGAAGACGGTCCACGAGCAGCCCATGGGCGACGCGGGCGCCAAGGCCAACCCCGCGGAGGGGAAGACGTTCCTCTGGAAGCGCGCCGGCGACGGCTACGCGCTCCTCGAGGGCGACAAGGACGTCACGAAGGAGCACTCGCGCCTCGCCGAGCGCCTCATGAGCTACCGCGCGAAGCGGCTCCCCGACAAGCCCGTCGCGGTCGGGGAGACGTGGGAGGTTCCCGCGAGCGAGTTCCTCGCGGCCACCGGCCAGGTCGTGCCGCCGGGGCTCGAGGGCAAGGCGGTGTTCAAGCTCGAGGAGGTGAAGGACGGCGTCGCGCGCGTCGCCTTCGAGCTGAAGACCGGCTACCGCGAGCGCGACCGCGAGATCACGGGCGTCCAGAAGGGGACCTGGCTCCTCGACATCGCGCACGGCCGCGAGGTGTCGCTCGAGGCCACCGGCGAGATCGCGTTCGAGCAGCTCAAGGCGGGCGACGGGTCGCTCAGGATGACCCGCACGCTCACTTATCGCTGACCTCGTTCTCCTTCGCCCACTGCTCCCGGTTCGCCTCCCACCAGCCCCGGAACTGCTCGATCTCCGACGGCCGCTGGCTGACCGGTACGCCGGTCCACTCGAAGATCGTCGCGCGGATCGCCTGGGCGGTCTCCTGCGAGCACCGGCCAGGCGGCAGCAGGTTGAGGAAGCACTCGACGGTCGCGTGGTGCTTGTGCCCGCGCAGCGCGGTCACCACCTCGGCCTGCACGTCGGGGTCCCGGGACAGCGCCCGGAGCCGGCTCCGGGCCTTGAAGCCCTGGTACTTGCCGAGCCCGAGCACCGCGGCGCGCCGCACCTCGACCATCTCGTCGCGCGTCGCGTCGTAGATGAGCTGGAAGTCCTCCTTTGCCCCGAGCGTCGCCAACCGGCGGATGGCGGCGTAGCGCAGCGGCCGCTCCTTCGCGTGGCGCCGGAGGATGGGCACGACCGCGTCGTCCTCGCGCAGCGCGAGCTCGGTCGCCGCGACGTCGCGCTCGCGCTCGTCCCCGGACGCGAGCGCCTTCTCGAGGTCCTCCGCCTTCCGGCCGAGCACGTGGATCTCCACGGCCGTCGTCTCGACCACGAGCCGAGCCGTCTCGACGACGCCCTCCTCGGTCTCGCCGTACCCTCGGCCCACGAGCCCGTCGAAGATGACCGAGACGTCGTAGAGCCCCGGCTTCCGGAGCGCCGCGCTGCCGCCGGGCACCGTCAGCGAGAACCGGCGCACGCCGCCGGGGATGACCGTTGCCGGCCCGTCGCCGCCCCAGTTGACCTGGTCGATCCTCAAGGGGACCACCGACCGGCCGACACGGAAGCGGAACGGCGCCAGCACCTCCTGCCGCGCGACCTCGGGAAGGAGCGTGACCGCCTGGTCCGTGTGGTTGACGATGCGCACCTCGAGGGAGAGCGCGGCGCCGATCGCGAGCGGGCCCTGCGCGTGCGGGACCAGCTCGATCTCGACCGTGCCCTCCTTGCGCGTGAGCATCTGGATCACGCGGCGGACCTCGGGGTCCGGCGAGTCGACGCGCTCGAGCAGCGGCCGGATGCGGTCCCCGTACGAGGCGAGCCGGAACCGCGCGAGCGACCGCGTCTCCGCCGACGGCGCCCCGAGCGCCTCGACGAGCCTGTCGACGGTGCGCGCGAGCTCCGCGTCGTCCTCCGCGGCGGCGAGCGCCGCGGCGAGAAGCATCGCGAGTACGAGCCGCACGGTCCCCTATTCTAGAACAGGTTCCGGATCACCTTCTCCGTCGTCTTGAAGTGGATCTTGGCGACGGCCTCCAGCGCCCCCCGGCCCCCCTCCTGATAAAGCCGCCGGGCCACCTTCTCCACGGGAGGGCCGGCCCCCTTCGGCAGTTCCACCCCGTGCTCGTTGCCGAGCTCCTTGAGCCCGAGCAGGAACTCCGCCCGCGCGAGCACCGACGCCGCGGCGACCGCGGGGTTGTCCTCCGCGCGCGGCCGGATCTCGACGGGCAGCCGCACCCCCTCGCGCCGGAGCGCGTCCTGGAGCCGCTCGGCGAACGTGAACTGGTCGATGACGACGCGCGTCGCCGTGGCACCGCGCAGCGCCTCGGCGACCGCCTCCGCGTGGAGCGTGGCGAGGAACAGCGCGACGTTCTTCTCCGCCTCGTGGCGCGCGTTGTACTCGGGCGGCATGAGCACGCGCACGGCGTGCGGCATTTGGCGCACCGCGACCGCCGCGCGGAGGACCGTGCCGTCCGACATCTCCTTCGAGTCGCGGACGCCCGCGTCGCGGAGCGCCGTCTCCTGCCCCGGCTTCACCACGACCGCGGCGACCGTGAGCGGGCCGAAGTAGTCGCCCTTGCCCGACTCGTCGCTGCCGACGACGGCGCCCGAGAGCTTCGGCGCGGGCACCTCGCCGAGGATGTCCGCGGCGGCGGCGCCCTGCACGACGACCTTGCCGCTCCTGTACGCGCTCACGACCACGCCCGGCCCTCGCGCCTGGAAATGCGCGTAGGCGAGCGGGCGGAACTCGAAGCCTCGCTGCTCGAGCCGCGCGCGCAGCTCCTCGATCTCCTTCGGCGTGAGCGTGACCGTCATGCGACGAGATTGGGGGGGGGCTGGGGGGCCCTGATATCGAGGAGCCGCAGCAGGTGGAACGCGTTCGCCACGGCCTTCCCGGCGAAGTGGTTGTTCATGATCACATAGGTAGCTTCGGTCGCGTCCGCGATCTCCCGCACCCGGTCCGCCCAGGGGCGGAGCTCCTCCAGGGCGTAGAGGTAGTCGTACTTCTGCGCGACCGTCGCCTTGGGGTCGAACCACGCGTCGCGGTTCCTGCCGTGGAAGCGGACGTAGCCGAGGGGGCCGGTGGTCCACGAGCCGGGCGGGATCGAGCTCTTCGTCTGGCAGATGTCGATGTCGCAGAGGGAGAGCCGGCGCTCTTGGAGGAATTGGAGGGCGGCGGGCAGGAGCCACGAGCGGTCGCGGAGCTCGATGGCGCAGGGCCAGCCCTCGAGCCCTTGGGCGAGCTTCGCGATGCGCGCGCGCGTCTGCTCGGTGTTTCGGAAGTAGAAGGGGAACTGGATGAGGATGGCGCCGAGCTTCCCCGCGTCGCGGCAGGGCGCCAACGCGTCGAGGAAGGCGGGGAGCGTCTCGTCCTCGGTGTCGTGGGTGAGGCCGCGGTAGAGCTTGAAGGTGAACTTGAAGTCGGGGTTCGCGGCGGCGGAGGCCACCCACTTGGCGACGTTGTCGGCGGTGGGGACGCGGTAGAAGGTGACGTTCATCTCGATGGTCGGAAACATCGCGGCGAGGAACGCGAGCGGATCGAACCCCTTGGGCTTCGGCGAGGGGTAGACCTTCCCCTCCCAGTCCTTGTACGAGAACCCCGCGGTGCCGATGCGGATCACCATCTCATGAGACGCGCCGTAGCCAGTCCGTCGGATCGCGATGCCCGTGGAAAACGGCGAGGACCACGACGTGCCGGCGTTCGACGCCGTAGATGATGCCGTAGGGGAATCGTCGGGTGTGGAGTCGCCTTGCGCGTTCGTGCACCTTGCGTCCGAGGGAAGGGTTGTCGCGGACCAGCGCGAGCGCGGCCTCGACGCAGAGCAGGAACTCCTCGCCGAGCCCTGCCCGCTTGGACTCGTACCAGAGATAGGCGGTGCGAAGATCCCCTTCCGCGTCCGGAGTGAACTCCAGGCCGTAGCTCAACGTTTGGCCCGCACCCGCCGGCGGACCTTGTGCCACGGTGATGTCGCGCTGGGGTTCGCCTCATGCGCCCGGATGCGACGATCCAGCTCCTTCCGCTGCGCGGGCGTCAGGTCGACTTCATCCGCCTCTGCGGCGATGGCGTCCCATAGATCCTGGACATGCTGGATCTTCTTGGCGACAGACACAGCGTCGGTGCGCTTGGGTTGGCGACTCTTGGCCATGGAGACATTGTAGCCGACGCGCCGCCGCGGCATTCTCGCGCTGCGGCTACGGATTGCGCAGCTCTTCCATGTGCTGTTGCCATTCGGCGCCCGGCATCCGGACGTTCCCGCAATGGACCGTGACGCCCGGGAGCTTCGCCACGAGCTTCGCCGCGATGAGCCAGAGCGCGCGGGCGTCCTCGTACCACGACTGCAGCGTGAGGTGGCAGCCTGCCGGCGTGCGCACGGCGCTCCGGAAGAAGACGCCGCCTGGATCGCTCGGGATCTTGGCGGGCGATTGGAGGAACCAGCCGCCGTAGTCGTCCGGTACCGCCGCGTCTTCGACGCCCGGTCCTCCGTACGATCGCCAGACGACGTCCTTGCCCTCCGCCCGGAAGTGCTCCCGCCACTCCGAAGGCGTCGGCGGGGGTGCCGACGCATCGCACCAGAACTCCCGCCTGCTGAGCCAGCCTGGCACGGTTTCCGTGCGTTCCGTGTGGGCGACATAGAGCGCCTCGCAGCACAGGTGGAGCCTGCCCGGAACATCGAGTTCGAACGCGACCGGCTGGTCGCACTCGATGATCTCGGCGCCCTGCGAGGCGTGGTCGGGAGTGAGGTCACCCTCCAAGGAGTAGACGGAGACCCGGCGCGCGGTGACGCGGAACGCGCGCACTCGGCGGGTCTCCCCGGCGACGTAGCTGCCGCCGACCTGCTTCCACATCCGGATGTCGACGGCATCGGGCGGCCGGCCGCCCGGACGCGGGACAAGCGACTCGACGACGACATCCTCGAGCCATCCGTTCTCCTCGAGCCAGGCGATGAACGCCTCTCGCGTGCCGATCGCGAGGACTTGTCGTTCCGTGCTCACTCGGGATCGAGCCGGATCGTCAGGATCCGGTCCCTGGGATCGCTCGACAGCGGGCCGTGAAGCGTCGTTCCCGCGAAAACACCCTCGTCCTTGCCGACGAACACCTCGTCCCCCCGGACGCGGAGCGACCCGCTCCAACGGTCCCCGAGGCCGATCTCGCCAAGCTTCCGGATCAGGAGGCGGGGCCTGCCGCGCCGGATGACGCCTTCCTCCCAGTCCGCGTCGACACCGTCGTCGTGCTCGAACCTCACGAGCAGGAGGTTGACGAACACCCCGGTGCCGCCGCCCCGTGACTCCGTGAGCAGCACGTGGATTCCGGAGCCGGTCGTGCCCACGTGCTCGTAGCCGAAGATCTCCGTTCCGTCCCGCGCGTACACGAACGGCGCTTCGCCGGGGTTCTCGTTGACCAGCACGTCGCCGAAATAGCGGTTGCTGTTCTGGGAATCGGTGAGGTTGATCGCGACGACCTGGTCGCCGCAGTCGCTCAACCAGGTCGACAGGTCCTCGATGATCCTCGGGTGCACGTAGGGCGGCTTCGAGAAGCCGTAGGGCTCATCAGGCACCCGCGCCGGGGCGGAGCAGCCGGCGACAAACACCAACGCGAGGCCGGTCGCCATCACGGACGTCGTCATCCATCGTTTGCGGGCGGCGGCGAACCTGCCCCAGTGTACGCGCCCCGCAGGCTTGCCGGCTCGGGTCAGTCCCACCGCATCGGCAGGCCGGTCGAGTCGTAGGGCAGGCAATCGACGAGCGCACAAAAAAAAGCGGGCCCCGCAACGAGCGGGGCCCGGGTAATAGACGCGTGTCAGAAACCGCGCGGGGGCCCGGCGGG
>DASUGR010000168.1:0-4595 GCA_036273915.1 Planctomycetota bacterium
GTCGTCCCGGCTGTACGGCTTCTTCGTCCGGACGACGACCGCCTTCACGACCTCGCCCTTCTTGACCGCGCCCTGGGGCGTGGCCGACTTCACGGTAGCAACGATCACGTCGCCCACCCGCGCGTAGCGCCGGTGCGACCCTCCGAGCACCCGGATGCACAGGAGCTCGCGGGCTCCCGTGTTGTCCGCGACCCGAAGACGGGACTCCTGCTGGATCACTTCGCGGCCTCCACGATCTCCTGCAGGCGCCAGCGCTTGAGGCGCGAGAGGGGCCGGGTCTCGACGACGCGGACGATGTCGCCGACCTTCGCCTCGTTCTGCTCGTCGTGGGCGTGGAGCCGCGTGCTCCGCCGGATGACCTTCTTGTACATCGGGTGCGCCTTCACCGTGTCGACGCGGACGACGATCGTCTTGTCGCCGGCAGCCGAGACGACCGCGCCCTGCCGCTCCTGGCGGCGACCGCGGGCATGCTCGGGCTTCGGGAGCCGCGTGATCGGCTTCCGCTCGGCGGGCTGCTCGCGCTTCGCCTTCGAGCGCTGGCGGCGCTCCGAGCGCGGGAGGCGCTTCCTCTTCTTCTTGGGTGCAGGCGCCGCCGCGGGCTGCT
The DNA here is from genome assembly GCA_036273915.1 of Planctomycetota bacterium. GTDB lineage: Bacteria > Planctomycetota > PLA2 > PLA2 > PLA2 > PLA2. The sequence continues at coordinate 605 of DASUGR010000168.1, forward strand.
CGCCCTGCGCGCCCTCCGCGCCCTCACCGGGATCGTCCGCGGCCTCGTCGACGGGCTCCGCCTCGGCAGCCTGCTCCTCGACGACCGGCTCCTCCTCGGCAACCGGCTCCTCGGCGGGCTCGGCCTCCCGGGCAGCAGCCTCCGCTTCGGCTTCTGCGGGCTCGGTCTCCGCCTCGGCGGCCGGCTGCTCGGCCTCCGCGGTGGGCGATTCCGTCACCTCGGTCTCCGTCTCGGCGACCTCGGTCTCTTCGACGTTCTCGTTCTCGTTCTGCTCTGCGTTCTCGTCGGCCATCTAGCTCATTCCTCGTTCGTTCTTCACGGTCAGGATGCGGGCGATCTCACGCTTGGCGTGGCGCAGGCGCGCGCTGTTCTCGAGCACGCCGGTCGCGGTCTGGAAGTGCAGGTTGAAGAGCTCCTGCCGCGTCTCGGCCATCTTCCGGTCGAGCTCCTCGTCCGTCAGCTCGCGCAGCTCACGTGCCCTCATGACGTTTGCTCCAGTGCATGGATCGCACTGCTTCCGCGGGCGGAGCCGAGCTGTGCTCGGCGGGAGCCCACGCGAGGCCGGGGGGACGCAGCCGCGAGGGAGGGGGGTACGTGGGGGGAACCGTAGGTTCCCCCCACGATTCGTCTAGCTCTCAAAGAGATCCGCCTCCCGCCTGACGAACTTCGTTTTGAGAGGGAGCTTCTGGCCTGCGAGCCGGAGGGCCTCCTTGGCCAGCTCCTCGGGCACCCCGCCCATCTCGAACATGACGCGTCCGGGCTTGACGACGGCCACCCAGCCCTCGGGCGAGCCCTTGCCGGAGCCCATTCGGGTCTCCGCGGGCTTCTTCGTGACGGGCTTGTCCGGGAAGAGGTTGATCCAGACCTTGCCGCTACGGCGGATCTTCCTCGTCGCCGCGATGCGGGCAGCTTCGATCTGCCGGTTCGTCACCCAGCCGGCCTCGAGCGACTTGAGGCCGTAGTCGCCGAACTGCACCGTCGTCTGGCCCTTCGAGGTTCCCTCGCGGCGGCCCCGGTGGTGGCGGCGGTACTTCGTCTTCCGCGGCATCAGCATCAGCTACCTGCCTCCGTCTCGGGCGAAGCGTCGGGTGTGGTCTGGGGCGTCGCCTCGGGAGTCGTCTCCGGCGCTGGCGGCGCCTCCTGCACCTCGGGAGCGGCGACTGCCTCGTCGACCAGCGCCTCTGTCACGGGGGCCTCGGTCACGGGGGCCTCGGTCACCGGCGTTTCGGTCTCGCGCGGCGCCTGCTCGTCGCGCCGCGGGCGCTGTCCGGGCCGCCCTCCGCCGGGACGCTGGCCGCGACGGCGGCGCGGGACGATGCCGAGACCCTCGCGATCCTGCTGGCGGCCGCGACCCTCCCGGGAGGCGCCGAGCCCCTCGGAGGAGGCACCGCGACGCCGGCGCGCCTGATCCTGGTCGCCGAGGCGCGCGTCGGCGCCGCCCCCGGCTCCCTCGTACCCCTCGGGCATGATCTCGCCCTTGTTGATCCAGACCTTGACGCCGACCTGGCCGGCGGTCGTCTTCGCCTCGGCCTGGCCGTAGTCGATGTCCGCGCGGATCGTGTGCAGCGGGACGCGTCCCTCCGAATACATCTCGCGGCGGCTCATCTCGCCGCCCGTCAGGCGACCGGCCGCGGCGATCTTGATCCCCTGAGCGCCCGAGCGCATCGCCGACGCGAGCGAGCGCTTCATCGCGCGCCGGAAGCTGACGCGGTTCTCGAGCTGCTCCGCGATCGACTGCGCGACGAGCTTCGCGTCGAGCTCGGGACGCTTGATCTCGTTGATGTTGATGTGGACGTTCTTCTTCGTGATCGCGTGGAGCTCGCGGCGCAGCGCGTCCACCTCGACCCCGGACTTCCCGATGACGATGCCCGGGCGTGCCGTGTAGATGTCCACGGTGATCCGCTGCTTGTCCTTGCGGATGAGGATGTCGGAGAGCCCGGCGTGGGAGAGCTTCCCGAGAATGTGGCGGCGGATCTTGACGTCCTCGAGCAGGTAGTCCGAGAACTCCTGCTTCCCGGTCCACCAGTTCGACTTCCAGTCGTGGATGACGCCGACGCGGAACCCGCCGGGGTGCACCTTCTGGCCCATCAGGCAGCCACTCCTTCCTTCTTCTTGCGCCGCGTCGACGCCTTCGGCTTCGCCTCGGCCTCGGGAGCGGCCTGCTCGGCCGCTGCGGGCTTCGAGCGAGCGCGGCGCCGCGGCGTGTCCGCGGGCGGCTGCTCGGCGAGGACGAGCGTGACGTGACAGGTCCGCTTCTTGATCCGGTTGACGCGGCCGCGCGCGCGCGGCCGCCAGCGCTTCAGGGTCGGCCCCTCGTCCGCGTAGGCGGACTCGACGACGAGCTCGTCGCCGTCCAGCCCGTGGTTCGCCTCCGCGTTCGCGACCGCGGAGCGGAGGACCTTCTCGATGTCCGTCGCGGCTGCGCGCGAGGTGAAGGCGAGGATCGTGCGCGCCTCCGGGACCGAGCGCCCGCGGATGTGGTCGAGCACGAGCCGCGCCTTGCGCGCGGAGGTGCGCACCCACTTGGCCTGCGCCCGCACCCGCATGACGTCCTGGTCGGCCATCAGCGCTTCTTCACCTGGGTCTGACGATCACCCGAGTGGCTGCGGAACGTGCGCGTCGGGGCGAACTCGCCGAGCTTGTGCCCGACCATCTGCTCGGTGACGAAGACCGGCACGTGTTTGCGCCCGTCGTGGACCGCGATCGTGTGCCCGACCATCTCCGGGAAGATCGTCGAGGCGCGCGACCAGGTGCGGATCATCCGCTTCTCTCCCGCGGTGTTCATCGCCTCGATCCGGCTCAGCAGCCGGTCCTCCACGAAAGGCCCTTTCTTCGAAGAACGTGACATCAGTGCTCCTTGAGGTGATGTTGCCGCGGCCCTGCCGAGCGAAAAGCGAGCCAGCCAAGGACGCAGGGAGCGCCCGTACTCGCAAGTACGGGCGCGACTGAGGACGCCGGCGGGCGCTGCTTTGCAGCCGGCAGGGACGCGGATGACATTGCCTCGAGGAGCACTCAGCGCTTCCTCTCCTTGCCGCGGCGGCGGCCGCGGACGATCAGCTTGTCGGATTCCTTGTGCTTTCGGCGGGTGCGCTTGCCGAGGGTCGGCACGCCCCAGGGTGTGACCGGGTGGCGCCCGCCCTTCGTCTTGCCCTCGCCGCCGCCGTGCGGGTGGTCGACCGGGTTCATCGCGGATCCGCGCACCGTCGGCCGCTTGCCGAGCCAGCGGCTCCGGCCGGCCTTGCCGCCCGACTGGTTCGCATGATCCGAGTTCCCGACCTGCCCCACCGTCGCCCTGCAGGCGAGGAGCACGCGGCGCAGCTCGCCGGACGGGAGCCGCAGCACGCCGTGGTCCCCGTCCTTCGCCACCAGCTGGATCGAGGACCCGGCCGAGCGCGCCATGCGAGCGCCCTGCCCGGGCTGCAGCTCGACGGCGTGCACGAGCGTGCCCGTCGGGATGTTGGCGAGCGGAAGGGCGTTCCCCGGCTTGATGTCCGCGTTCGGGCCGGACTCGAGCACGGCGCCGACCCGGAGCCGCGCGGGCGCGAGGATGTACGACTTCGCGCCGTCCGCGTAGTGCAGCAGGGCGATGCGCGCCGAGCGGTTCGGGTCGTACTCGATCGCGGCCACCTTGGCCGGGACACCGTCCTTCACCCGCTTGAAGTCGACCTTCCGGAACCGCCGTTTGTGCCCGCCACCCTGGTGCCGGGTCGTGATGCGGCCGCGGTTGTTCCGGCCACCCCTCTTCGGCAGCGGCTCGAGCAGCGTCTTCTCGGGCTCGGACTTCGTGATCTCCTCGAAGCCCGAGGTCGCCATGAAGCGGCGCCCGGGGCTGGTCGGCTTGTACTTCTTGAGAGCCACTAGACGCTCGCCCCCTCGAAGATCTCGATCTCGTGCCCTTCCTTGAGCTGGACGATCGCCTTCTTCCAGCCCGGCCGGCGGCCCTTGATCAGGCCGCGCCGCTTGGGCTTCGACTGCACCTTGACGATGTTCA
>DASUGR010000169.1:0-24309 GCA_036273915.1 Planctomycetota bacterium
AGCTCCTCGGCGGCGCGGAACGCGCGGCGGTCGTCGCCCTTCAGGTGATGGAGCTCGGGACGGACCCACCGGCGGAGGACCGCGGGGTAGAGGCGCGCGCGCCGGGCGAGGAGCTTGGCGCCCGCGCGCGGCGCCATCGCCCGCGCGCGCGCGAGGAGCGCGCCGAGCGCCGCGAGCGCGTGGCCCTTCGCGAGGAGCGTGCGCTCGGCGGCCGCGAGATCCTTGCCCAGGAGGACGTCCGCCTCGGCGACGCCCGCCCGGTCGCCCGCGCGCGCGAGGCGATCGCGCGCCCGCCGTGCGAGGCGGCGGCTCCCGCCCGCGCGCGCGGCGAGGAGCTCCGCGCGCGCGGACTCGAGCGGCGCGTCCTTCCTGAGCGCGTCCGCCGCCTCGCGCGCGAGCCCCGCCGCCCGGTCGCGCGCGCCGAGGCGCAGCGTGAGCTCCGCCTCGTCCGCGAGCGCGATCGCCGCGCGCCGCCCCTCGCCGGCGGCGAGGAACCCCTTGCGCGCCTCCCGCAGGTCCGCGAGCGCGGAGAGGGCGTCGCCCCGGAGCCCGAGGATCCAGCCGCGGTTGTGGCGCGCCATGCGCGCGGCGGCGTCGAGGTCCTGGGTCGTGGCCTCGGCGAGCGCGGCGTCCAGCTCCTTCAGCGCCTCGCCCACGGCGCCGCGGCGCGCGAGGCGAAGGCCGAGGTTCTGGCGCGCGATCCCGCGAAGGAATGGGCTCTTGCGGAGCCGGCCGAGCGCGCGGCGGAAGCACGCCTCGGCCGCGCGCTCGTCGCCGAGGCTCGTGAGCGCGCTGCCGATCGCGAGCTCGGCGCTGCCCTCCTGGACCGCGTCGGCGGCGAGCCGGCGGAGGCGTCGCGCGTCGGCGCCGACCGGCTCCCCGAGGAGCGCCCGCACCTGCACCGCGCCGACCGCGACCTTGTAGAGATCCTTCCGCTCCGTGAACCCGCGTCGCGCCTCCTCGTACGCGTGCGCGGCCTTCCGGTGCTCGCCGAGGACCTGCGCGAGCTGCGCGCGCTCGAACGCCGCCATCGCGCGGCGCGACGGGTCCTTCCGCGCCCGGCGTTCGTATTCCGCGACGAGGCGACGCGCCCGCTTGAGATCCGAGCGGAGCGAACGCTGGATCTCTCGCTCGAGCTCCTCGAAGGTCATAGGTCCGTGACGGCGCGGGTGTTGCCGATCCGGAACTCGACGGTCTTTCGGGGCAGGTTCCTGAGCACGAACGTGCCGTCCTCCCCGACCTTCGCGCGGCGGCGCGTCTTGCCCGAGATCGCGACGACCTCGGGGGCGAAGTTCCCGGGAGAGATCTGCCCGCGGACCTCGGCCCCCCGGCCCCCCTCCCTTATCTCCAGCTCCACCGTGACGTCGCCCGAGAACCGCAGGAACCGCGACGACAGCGCGCCCGCGCGGATCGCCTCCGCCGTCGCCGGCTTCAGGAACGAGTCGAAGACGAGCTGGAGGAAGGACGGCGCCGGCTCCCCGCGGAAGGCCTGCATCGCGAGCTTCATCGCCCGGCGCGACGGCTTTCCCTCCGCCATCGCGCGGCGGCCCGCCTCGACGAGCCTGCGCGCCTGCGCGGCGGCGGCCGAGCACTCGGCGCAGCCGAGGATGTGGACGGCGACTTCGGGATCCTCGCGTCCCGCGACGTGGTCGAGCAGAAGAGCGTACTCCGGATGTTCCCGCATGCCGTCTCCTAGGAGGGCTCCTGGGACGCCGGGATACCGTCGAGCTCCGCGCGGAGCTTCTCGAGGCAGCGGGCGCGGGTGGGGCCGAGCGAGCCGCGGGGCATCTTCATGGCGCGTGCCACGTCGTCGTAGGAGGGCGTCGGGGCCGTGAAATAGAGGAGATGGAGCAGCTTCCGGCAGCGTTCGGCGATCCGGCCGAGCGCCGTGCGGACCCGTTGCTCCTCCTCGAACGCCTCGACCATCTCGTCCGGCGGCGAGGCACCCGTGAGCGGCGGCAGGTCGTCCGGGGTGATGGCGAGGCGGTCCTTGCGGGCGGCCTCCCACGTGGCGCGGGTGGCGGTGCGGATCAGCCACTGCGGGAGGGCCTGGCCGTCGCGGATCGAAGGCAGCGCCTTCACGAGCGCGACGCAGACCTCGCCGAAGACGTCCTCCGCCCGCTCGGGCCTGAGGCCGTAGCGGCGCGGGATCGAGAGGACCAGGGCGGCGTACCGCTCGACGAGGGTCCTCCATGCGTCCTGGTCGTCCGCCCGGCAGCGGGCGAGGAGGTCCGTGTCGGAGGTGTGCGGCAAGGGCCCCACCATTATCAAGGAGGCGGCCGGAACCCCCAAGAGTCCCGGCCGCCCGGTGAGAAACGGGGGTTTTCAGCTAGTTTGTGACGAGCGAGGGGACGATCCCCTCGAGAAGAACCTGGCCGGAGCCGTCGTCGAGCGTCACCTTCACGCCGAGGCCCGCGAGCAGGGAGACGTCCGCGACGCCGAGCGGCATCGGGAGGCCATCCTGCGTGTTGATCTCCGCCTGGCCGCCCGCGTCCGCGACCACGCTCCGGAGCTTCACGAACGTGCCGGGATTCGCGAGATCCTCGATCCAGAAGGCGACCTGGGCGCCGGGCGCGAGGTTTTGCGCCTCCATTTTGAAGCGCTGCTCTCCCGTGTCGAGCCGCTGCCGGATCTCGACGTGGCCCTCGAGGCCGGAAACGAGGGGGGTCAGGGGGGCGCGGCCCCGGCCGCTGCCGATGCCCGAGCCCGGGTTGCCCGGCGTCACGGTGGCGTCGGGGAGAGCCGGCACCTCGCCGGAGAGGAGCAGCGTGCCGTCGAGGAGCACCTCGACCGGGAGGCCGGCAAGGTCGGCAACGCTCGCCACGCCGAGCGGCAGCGTGTCGCCGTCCTTCGTGTTGAGCTCGAGTTGCGCCTCGCCAGTCGTGTCCGCCGTGCCGGTGCCGATCGACACTCCGTCGAGGACGAAGTCGACGACCGTGCCGGGATCCAAATGCTCCGCCTCGATCGTGAGCTTCTCGCGGTCCGCGCGGCTCTCGACGCGCACCTTGCCCTGCACGTCCGCGTCCGGCGCGTCGGCGGCGCGCGTCAACCGCGCCTCGGCGCGCACGCGGTCGCCGCAGGAGACCGACATCTCGGTCACCTGGCCGTCCTGCACGGCCACGAGCACCTCGACGGTGTCGCCGGCCGGCACCCCGCCGACCTGCGGGTTGCCGCTGTCGTCCTCCGTGAGGTCGATGCCGTTGTCGTCGCCGGGGGGATCGTCGGCGCCCTGGCCCCCGGAACCCCCCCCGTTGTCGTCGCCCATGGGATCGTCCGCGCCGCCGCCGCCGCCCGGCCCGGACTGCGCGAGCGCGGCGAGGCCGCCGCCGAAGTCCAGCGTGAACGCGTCGGCGGGCACCCGGCCGAAGAAGAAGCGACCGTCGGCACCGGTCGTTGCGACTTGCCCCGTCTCGAGCACGCGCACGGTGACGCCGGCGCGGTCGAGCGTCTGGCCGTTGACCTCGTAGACCATGCCTTGGAGCGCGGCCGTCTGGGTTGCGGTGCCGCCGCCGCCGCCGCAGGCGGCGAGCGCGAGCAGGGGGCTCAGAAACAACACGAAACGCATCGAATTCCTCCGTGGTCTCTCTCGGACCACGGGAAAGGAGGGGGGGCTCGGGGGCGCGGATACGTTCGCGTGCGCCGGCGCCGCGGGGGGTTGGGGGGCGCCGCGCCCGCGTGGGGGGCGGGGCCGCACGGTTTCCGCGCGCCGCGCGCAGAGCCGGCGAACGCGGGCTCAGCGCGCGGGCCGCTCCTCGGCCGGGCCGCCGTGCCGCGACAGGTTGCGCGCGGTGTTCACGATGCCCAGGTGCGAGATCGCCTGCGGGAAGTTCCCGACGAGGCGTCTCTCCGACGGCTCGTACTCCTCGGCGAGGAGCCCGACGTCGTTGCGCACGCGGAGCACGCGCTCGAAGAGCTCCGTCGCCTCGTCGGTCTTCCCCGAGAGGGCGAGGTTGTCGGCGAGCCAGAGCGTGCACGCGAGGAACGCGCCCTCGCCGGGAGGCAGGCCGTCCACGTCCGAGCACGTCGGGTAGCGCATGACGAACCCGTCTCGCATGAGCTCGCGCCGGACGGCCTCGATCGTGCCCTCCACGCGCGGGTCGGTCGCGGGCAGGAAGCCGACCAGCGGGATCATGAGGAGGCTCGCGTCGACCTCGTCCGTCCCGTAGTGCTGGACGAACGTGTTCCGGCCCGCGTGGAAGCCCCTCTCGCAGACCTCGGAGTGGATCTCCTTCCGGAGGCGCTTCCACTCCTCGACCGGACCGTCGAGGCGCCACCGCTCGACCGCCTTCACCGCGCGGTCGGCGGCGACCCACGCCATGACGCGGGAGTGCGTGAAGTGGCGCTTCGGGCCGCGGACCTCCCAGATGCCGTTGTCGGGCTCCTGCCAGCTCGCGGCGACGAAGTCCATGATCGCGCGCTGGATGCGCCACGCGTTCTCGTCGGGCGCGAGCCCGCTGCGGCGCGCGAAGTGGAGCGCGTCCATGACCTCGCCGTACACGTCGAGCTGCTGCTGCGTCCACGCCGCGTTCCCCTCGCGCACGGGCGTCGATCTGGCGTAGCCGGGGAGCCAGTCGAGGTGGCGCTCGTCGAGGCGGCGCTCGCCGGCCACGCCGTACATGATCTGCAGCTTCGACGGGTGGCCGGCGACCGCGCGGAGCAGCCACTCCCGCCACTCCGCGGCCTCCTCCTGGTAGCCGCCGACCATCAGCGCGTAGAGCGTGAAGGTCGCGTCGCGGAGCCAGCAGTAGCGGTAGTCCCAGTTGCGCACGCCGCCGAGGCTCTCCGGGAGCGACGTCGTCGGCGCGGCGACGAGCCCGCCCGTCGGCGCGTAGGTGAGCGCCTTGAGCGTCACGAGCGAGCGGACGACCGCGTCCTTCCACGGGCCCTCGTACGCGCAGCGCCCCGACCACTCGCGCCACCAGCGCTCGGTGTCCTCGAGCGCCTCCTCGGCGTCCCGCTCCTCGGGTTCGCGCTTGTGGGACGCGTGCCACGAGAGCGTGAAGGGCACGCGCTCCCCCTCGGCGACCTCGAACGAGGCGACCGTGCGGAACTCCTCGCCCCGGAGCGCGACCGGCGTGCGCAGGTGGAGCGCGTTGGGGCCGGCGATGGCCCGCACGCCGTCACCGGCGTCGCGCACCCACGGGACGATCGAGCCGTAGTCGAACCGGATGACGAGCTCCATCCGCATCGGGACCTTGCCGCCCCGGCTCTCGACGATGCGCATGACGTCCGAGGTCTCGTCGCGGAGCGGCATGAAGTCGATGAGCGCGACCTTGCCGTCGTCGGTCTCGAACTCGGTCTCGAGGATCAGCGTGCCCTCGCGGTAGCGCCGCCGGACGCGGCGGACCTCGCCCTCGGGGCGGAGCAGCCATCGCCCGTGGTCCTCCGTGCCGAGGAGCGCGGCGAAGCACGCGCCGGAGTCGAAGCGGGGCCAGCAGAGCCAGTCGATCGAGCCTTCGCGCGAGACGAGCGCGGCGGTCTCGCAGTCTCCGAGCAGGGCATAGTCTTCGATGCGCGAGGTCATGGGGGCCCGCGCGCGGCGCGGAGTTCGATTGTAGCCCCGCTGTGCGCGGGGGCTCGCGTGCCGGGCGGAACGGCGGCGGGCGCGCGAAGGCGCGGCGCGGGAGCGCGCGCGCCGCGGACCGGGCGCGGGGCCATCGCGGCGCCGGAGGCTGAGGGGGGCCCGGGGCGGGAGAGAATCCGGAGGCCCCCGGCCGAGGGAGTCCGAGGGTCGGGGGGAGGTCCGACCCGCGGGAGGATCCGGAGGCCGAAGGGGTTCCCGGGGCCGTGATGACGTGCGGAGGCCGAAGGCGGTCCGGGGCGGAGGCGGCTCATGCGGCGTGCGCCTCCTCGCAGACGAGGATCCAGCGGCGGTCATCCGTGCGCGGGTCCTTGTGGAGGTACGCGGCGCGGGCGGTTTCGGCGAGGACGTCGGGCGGGGGCCGCGCGGCGCGTTCGGCGTGGGCCGGCGACTCCACATCCGTGACGGCGGGATCGCGGGGGGCCGCGACGCCGGGTTCGCCGGCGGTCCCGACCGACTCCACATCCGTGACAGCGGCGCGCGCTGCCCCCGGACCCCCTGCCGCGTCGGCCCCCGCGGATGACCCTGCGAACCCCCTTCGCCACACATCGTCGTCGCCGAGCGTCTCCCACTCCTCGGTCGGCGCCGCCTCGCCGGTCGCGAACCTCCAGTGGAGGCGCTCCCCCGCGCGGCCCGTCACCTCGAGGTAGCCCAGGTGGATCCCGTGCAGGTGGTGCACCGCGCAGAGCGCGACGCCGTTCCAGGGCTCGTCCGGGCCGCCGCTCGACCGGAACACGATGTGGTGCACGTGCACCGCGGCGCGGCTGCAGCCCGGCACCGCGCAGAGGCCGCCCTTCCGCATCAGCGCCTGCTTCCGGAACTCCGACATCCACCGGCGCGCGGGGGCCATGTGCGCGTCCTTCACCTCCGCGAAGTGGTCCGCGACGACCGCCAGCGCCTCGCCCTGATCGATCGCGACACCGCCCTCCGCGAGCGCCTTCCGCTGCGCCGCCGCGATCGCGTCGCGCACCGCCTGCGCCGCGTCCGACGGCGTCCAGAGCTCGCGCGTGCCCCGCTTCCGGTGCTCGCGGCGTTCCTCCGCCTGCGCCTCCCGCTCGAGCTGCTGGCACGTGGTCCGCTCCGCGCGCGCGAGCCGCTCGTCCACGTCGAACCAGTTCGCCCGCCGCGCGACCGCGAGCGCCTTGCTGTACCCGATCCGGCCCGACGACAGCGCCGTCCGGAGCTGCGGGAAGTACTCCATCCGCTGTTCGAGCCAGATCCGCTGCCGCACCGCCCCCGCGCGCATCCCGAGCCGCTCCTCGCAGTACGCGTCGAACGAGTACCCGAGCGTCTCGTGGCACAGCTCCCTCCGGAACTTCCGCGCGAGGATGCCGAGCGTCTCGTCGTACCGCCGCCGCGCCGCGACGAGCCGCCGCGCCCGCGCGTCGAGCGCGAGCGGGTCGTCCCCCGGGTGGTCCTTCTCGATCCCGGCGATCACCGAGAGCGCCTCCCCGATCGCCTCGAGCTGGCGCGCGATCACGCGCTCGGCGTGCCGCGACATCGGCCGCGGCGGCGCGCGCGGGGGCTCGGGCTCGTCCGGCGCGCACGCGCCTGGTTCCCCGGGCCCCTCCACGTCAAACTCCGGAAAGCTCGACAGGAACTCGAGCGAGATCACCTCCATGCACTGCCACGGCTTCGCCTCGGGACCGAGGTCCTGCTTCGCCAAGGCCAAGGCCGCATCGAGCCGGTCCTGCTGCTCCGGCGTCATCGGGAGCACCACGACCTCCGCCTCGAACCGATCCTCGGGCACGGCGCTCCCCGCCGCCTTCGCCGCGCTCTCGAGCTCGCGGACCGAGAGCCGCATCGCGGCCTCGGTCCACGCGCCCTCGTAGTCGCCGACGGCCAAGGGCGCGACCGCGAGCGCCTTCCGCTTCGACACCGCCCCGGCCGTCACCGCCTGGCGCAGGATCGGGCGGTGCCGGAGCTCCCGCGCGAGCTTCACGCACGAGAACATCTCGCTCGGCGAGATCTGGAGCCGCTCGCGGGCGTAGTCCGACTCCCGCGCGTACGCCAGCTTGTCGAGGCCCACCTCGAAGAGCCGCGCGAGCGTGGCGCCGAGCGCGAGATCGAGCGCGCCGAGGCAGCGCGCGACCGCCGACAGCTGCGCGTCGCGCGTCAGCGCGCGCTGCGCCGGAGGCTCGAGATCCTCGAAGCGAGGCCGGTTTCGGCACATATACCTAACAAAATACCTAACGTGACCGACAGGATCCCGGCACGTCTGCGGGAAGGCGGCGGAACCTCCCCCGAACCTCCCCGCGCCGGGAGCGGGAGCCCGCCGCCCCCCAGCCCCCCCGTGTTACGGTTCCCGCATGTCCATCGAGAAGGACCGGGCCGACCGGCGGTTCCTGAGGCCCGTGGGCGTCGGCGACGCCGCCAACGCGGCCTACGAGGCGTTCGTGAACGAGACCGCGGCGCGCCTCGACAACGGCGACCGGAACGAAGCCGTCGCGTCGGTCCTGCGCGGCCTCTACGGCCTGCGGCCGGGCGACGACAGCGACCCCCTCCGCAGCATCCTCTGGCACGCGTGCGACCCGCGCGAGGCGACGCTCGAGCCCGAGTACTACAAGGATATCGACAAGGCGCGCTACGCGCCGCGAAAACCCCTCCACTGGCTCTGGATCATGTTCGACAGGTCGCCCGCGGGACGAAACCTGCACTTGGGCGTCCTCTTCCGCCGGATGCTCGCGCAGCGCCTGTTCAAGCGTTGCGGCAAGAACGTGAAGATCTTCCACGACGTCGAGCTCAGCTACGGCTACAACCTCGAGGTGGGCGACAACGTCGTGATCCACCGCGGCGTGCTGCTCGACGACCGGGGCGGCCTCGTGATCGGCAGCAACGTGTCGATCAGCGACTACGCGAACGTGTACACGCACGACCACGACATCCTCGACATCGGCCACATCACGATGCGGCCGGTGAGGATCGGCGACGGCGCGCGCATCACCTACCACGCGACCGTCCTGTGCGTGGACGTGGGCGAGGACGCGATCCTCGCGTCGCACGCGCTGCTCAGGAAGCCGCTCGGCCCGCACCAGATCGCGGGCGGCGTGCCGGCGAAGGTCATCACGGAGAAGCCGAAGCCGGGTTTGAGCGTGTAGGAAGGGAGGGGGTTCCGGGGGCGTGCGCGGCCTGATCGGCGGGGGAATCGGGTTCGCGGCGGGCCTCGTGGTGGCGATGTTCGTCGAGACCCGGCCGATCGCGCGCACGGACCGAAGCCTCGAGCGGGAGCTGCGCGACGCCAAGGCGCGCACACGCGAGCTCGAGGTGGAGCTGGAGCAGCTGCGCGCGCAAGCGCCCGGCGACACGTCCGAGGAGACGCCCGCCGAGCCGTCCGCAGCCGCCGCGCGAGCCAACGAATCCCCCGACAGCGAGATCCCCGCGGCCCTGTCGGACGCGGCTGCAGCCCTCCGCGTTCCGGACGACGCGCTCCGCGCGGCGCTCGACGCATATCACGACGGGTCCGCCGCGAAGATCGCGCGCCTCAAACGATGCGGTGCCGACGGTTTCCGCGCCCTCGTCGCCATGGTGAAGGCCAGCCGCCTCTCGACGCCGGACTTCTTCATGATGGTGTGGGATCCGTCGCTGGCAGGGGAGGAGGCGGCGCTCATTGACGTGGCGAACGGCTCGGACTTCGGCCAGGCGTCGATCGCGCTCCTGGCGCTTGGCCGATGCGACACGCCGAGATCCCGCGAGTACCTGCTCGAACGCCTTCGCAGCGACACGGAGGGACGCTTCCTGCAGTCCTGTGCGACGTCGTTGAGGCGGATGCGCGAGGCGAGTGCGCTCCCCGACCTCGCCCGCTCGATCCGGAACCGGTACGTGCCGACCCCCCAGCGCGCGACCGCCGTCTACGCGATCGGGAGCATTGGCGGCGGCGACGCCGCTTCGATCCTCACCGACTACCTTCGCGAGGCAGACGCGGATCTGCTCGTGGAGGCCGTCGTCGCCCTCGCGCGTCTCGACAGGGCCGCCGCGCGCCGGGAGGCCCGCCTCGCTTCTCTCCGGCCCGCGCCGCGACCAGCTCGACGAGGGCACACGTGAAGCGCTCCGGCAGTACGCGGAAAAGAAGTGATCACGGGGAGGCGAGGGGTTGCGAACGCCCGCCCCCGGAGCCCCCTCCACTTCCGTTTAGAATGCCCTGATGCGATGGACCCTGGCCCTGCTGCTTCTCGCCTCCGCCGCGTTCTCCCAGGGCATGCCGCCCGCGAGCCGCGTCGACTCGTGGAAGTCGCCCCACAACCAGAAGCGGCTGCGGCTCGACTGGAACGTCCCCCCGGAATACAAGCCGACCAAGCTGCCGGACGGCTCCGAGCTGCCCCCCAAGGCGCCCGCGCCCTTCGTGCTCTACGTCTTCGACAACCCCACGAAGGAGAGCGCGAAGCTCGACGAGAAGGTCTTCGCCGACACCCGCTTCGCCCTCGCCTGCCGCCCCGTGAAGCTCGTGAAGGTCCGGCCGTCGCAGGCGATCGACCTCAAGTACCTCGCGCAGGCGCAGGGGATCAAGGACCCGACGCTCGTCTTCATCGACCGGGACTTCAAGGTGCAAGCCGTCCTGAACTCGCTCAACGAGTTCACGGACAGCAAGGTGCTCGGCGAGATGGAGAAGCTCGTCGCGGACGCCTACGACGGCAAGCTCGGCCCCTACCTCGGGCGCTACGTGAAGCTCCTCCAGGACGCGGAGAAGCTCTGGGCGTCCGAGATGAAGATGGACCAGCTCCGCGAGAAGGCGGCGAAGGCCGACCCGGGCAAGTCGAAGGAGTACGACGCGGAGGCGGACGCGATCGAGGCGGAGCTCACGCCGGCGATGGAGGCGCTCGCCGACGAGGAGATCCGGATCCAGGACAGCATCGCGATCCGGGCGGAGAAGGCGGAGGAGCTCCCGACGACCGTCGGCAGCGGCAAGAACCGCCGCAAGCTCACGCCGCAGGAGATGGAGGCGCTCAAGGCCTTCCAGGAGTTCAAGCGGGACACGAACCCCGTCGTGCGCGCGGCGGCGGTCGAGGACCTGGGCTCGATCGACAGCGCGGTGATGGTCGAGGCGATCCTCCTCGCGGCGAACGACGTCGACGGGCGCGTCACCGAGGCGGCCGGGCAGGCGCTCGGCCGGATGAAGTCCGACGAGTCGGTCGAGGCGATGCTCGCCGGCCTCTCCTCGGGCAACTCCAAGAGCAAGCTCGCCGCGGCGCTCGGCTTCGCGAGCATCAAGCGGCCGTGCGCGGACGCCGCGAGGCAGATCGCGGGGATGGTCTCGGGCGGCAACGACGAGCTGCGGCGCGCGGCGGTCCGGGCGCTCCGCAACCTCAAGGACCCCTCCACGGTCGACACGCTCATCCGCATCCTCGACGACAAGGAGGTGGCGGTCGCGGTCCTCGCGGCGGAGGCGCTCGGCGACATCCGGGCCGCCGCCGCGAACCCCGCGCTGCTCGCGCGGATCAACGCGCCGGACTGGGCGCTCCAGAAGGCCGCGGTCGAGGCGCTCGGCAAGATCCGCGCGAAGGAGTCGATCGGGCCGCTCGTCGAGATGTTCCAGAAGGAGCAGGGGCTCGTCGACGAGGTCGTCCAGAAGGCGCTCGTCGCGATCACCGGGCAGGACTTCCTCTTCAACCGCGAGGGGTGGAAGAAGTGGTGGGACAAGTACGGCAGCGGCTTCAAGGTCCCGACCGAGCTCGAGATCGCGGACATGAAGAAGAAGGCCGAGAACGCGCTCAAGGGCTACCACAACCCGAACAAGAAGAAGTACCACACGATCGAGACCCTCTCGCGCAAGATGGTCTTCGTGATCGACATCTCGGGGAGCATGCGCGACTCGATCGTGCTCCCGCCCAACGCGCCGCAGGAAGTGGTCGACGAGTTCCCCGACCGGTGCAAGATGGAGATCGCGAAGAAGGCGCTCATCGACCTCCTCGCGACGATCGACGGCAGCGTCTACTTCAACATCATCACGTTCGCGGGCGAGGTGAAGCCGTGGCAGGAGGGCCTCGTCTCGGGCTCGATGCGGACGTCCGCGATCAAGTACGTGTCGAAGCTGAAGGCGATGGAGCCGCCGCGGGGGGGCGGCGGGGGCCGCGCCCGGGCCGGCGGCGGCGGCGGCGGATCGAGCGGCGAGGAGCTGAAGACGGACAGCTGGGCCGCGCTCATGTCCGCCTTCGGGCTCCAGGACGAGGCGGTGCCCAACTGGAAGGCGCGGAGCGACGCCGACACGATCTTCTTCGTGACGGACGGCGTGCCCACCAAGGGCAAGGTCACGGACGTGCCGAAGCTCATCGACCAGATCACGGAGATGAACCGGAGCAAGGGCGTCGTGATCCACGTGATCACGTTCGACAAGGAGGAGGGCAAGAAGCTCGCGCCGCTCGCGGAGCGCAACGGCGGCCAGTGCGTCGTCCGCGGCTGGAGCGGCGACGAGAAGTGACCCGCCTCCGCTCTTGACGGAGCATCGGCGGGCAAACCGGGGGGGGCTGCGGGGGCCGCGGCCCGCGCTACGCCGTGACGCGCGCGACGAGCATCGTCACGTCGTCGGCCAGCTCGCGGGGTCCGCGGAAGGCGTCCAGTTCTTCGAGGACCGACCGGATGATCGTCTTCGCGTCGACGCCGCAGTTCTCGAGCACGCCGTCGAGGCGCGAGAGGCCGAACATCTCGCCGTCCGGGTTCATCGCCTCGGTGATCCCGTCCGTGTAGAAGACCAGCTGGTCGCCGGCGACGAGCTCCTGCTCCGCGTCGCGGAACCGGATCGCATCGAGGACGCCGAGCGGCGGCGCGCCGCTCCCGTCGAGGCTGAAGAGCGAGCCGTCGCTGCAGCGCTTCAACCGCGGCGGGTGGTGGCCGGCCGAGGAGTACCGGATGGTGCCGCGGCGCGGGTCGTAGACGGCGCAGAGCGCGGTCACGAACCCGGGGTTCACGAGCGTGCGCCCCGAGAGCCTCTCGTTCAGGAACGCGAGCATCTCGGAGGGGCCGAAGGGGCTCTCCGCGCGCACGTGCGCGAGCGTCCGCGTGATCGCCATCTCGACCGCCGCCGGGCTCCCGTGGCCGCTCACGTCGCCGATGAAGAGCGCCCACGTCCCGTCCCGCTGGTTGAAGAAGTCGAAGTAGTCGCCGCCCGCGCGCGCGGCGGGCTGGTAGTGCTTCGCCACGTCGAGGGTGGGGATCCTCGGCAGCTCGCGCGGCAGGAGCGCGTTCGTCAGGTCCGCGATCAGCCGCGCTTCGCGGTCGAGCGCCTCGTAGGCGCTCTTGAGCGCCTCGTTCGCGCGCTTCAGGTCGGTGGACAGGACGAGGTTGTGGGTCGCGCGCGCGAAGAGGTTCGTCGTCCAGAACATGTGCGGCAGGTCGTCCGGGTCGAACGCGTGCGACGCCTCCCGCATGAAGATCGTCATGTTCAGCGCCTCGCCGCCGTCGAAGACGGGCAGCGCGACGAGCGACCGCCAGCCGCGCAGGAGGTCGTACGCCGGATCCGAGGGCGGCAGGTCGAGGTCGGGGATGTAGCGCACCTTGTTGCCGAACATGAGCTCGCCCAGGAGGCCGCCCTCGAGGCGCGGCAGCTTGTCGCGCTCGCTCCACGGGTCCGGCTGCTCCTTCCACAAGGTGTCCCGCGCGAGGAGGAACCTCGGCGGCTCGATCCCGCGCCGCGTCAGCGAGAGCATGCGGCCGAAGAGCTCGGTGCGCATCCGGGTCGAGTAGGCCTCGACCATCTTGCGCGGCTCCTTGTGGCGGCTCACCTCGCGCATGGTCTCGACGAGGTGGTCGAGCCGCTCCTGCCACGGCACCGTCCGGTCGTAGGGGTTCGCGCCTCTCGCCATCCCGCATCGAGGATACCCGACCGGGCCAAGGCGGCGCGTCCCGTCAATCGAGCGCGTCGGCCCAGCGCGCGACGGCCGCGGCGATCTCCTTGAGCACGTCCCCGGAACCCCTCCCCTTCACGGCGAAACCGTGGTCCGCACCCTCGACGACGTGCAAGGTCGCCGTCGGCGGCAGCACCGGCCGCAGGAGGTCGAGCCCGCCCAGCTTGTCGCGCGTGCCCTGCACGAAGAGCGTCGGCTGCGGCACGCGCGCGAGGTGCTCCGCGCGGTCCACGGACGGCTTGCCCGCCGCGTGCAGCGGGAACCCGAGCAGGACGATTCCCTTGGCGGCGAGCCCGCCCTCCGCCGCCGCGAGCGTCGTCATCCGCCCCCCCATCGACTTGCCGCCCGCGAGCAGCGGGAGGCCGTGCGCCGCCGCCTCCGCGACGGCCGCGCGCACCGCCGCGAGCAGCACCGGCTGCCGGTCGGGGCGCTTCTTCCCCGCCGCCATGTACGGGAACTCGTAGCGGAGCGTCGCGATCCTCTGGACCGCGAGCGCCTCCGCGACGCCTTCCAGGAAGGGGTGGCGCGCGCCCGCCCCCGCGCCGTGGGCGAGGACCAGGAGCCAGCGCGCGCCCTCGGGACGGAGAAGGGGCAGCGTCGCGGGAACCCCCGTCACTCCTTGGCCTTCTTGGAGTAGCCCTTCGTGTGCCAGATCGCGTTGGCGTCGTTCTCGCGGTAGATCACCTGCAGCACCGGCTCGGGCCCCTCCGCGAGCTCCACGACGCCCGGGGGGCCGGCGGAGGCCTGGCCCGGGATCTCGTGCGCGCCGCCCCACGTGCGGCCGTCGCTCGAGCAGTAGCGCATCGCGCCCTTGCCCTCCGAACCGAGCATCCAGAGCCGACCGCCGCTCGTGAACAGGCACGGCGCGCCGTGGCTCGAGAAGCCGGCGATGCTCGTCGGGGATCCCCACGCGCGGCCGTCGTAGGTGATCTCGAACACCTCGTTCGAGTCGCGGCGCACCGAGGCGACGTGGAGCGCGCCGTCGAAGACCGCCGCCGTCGGCGAGCTGTCGCTGTCGTACCCGGGCACCTGCGACTCCGCCGACCACGTGCGGCCGTCGAAGGTCGAGATGTAGATGTTCGGGCGGCTCTCCCCGACGTAGAGGAGCTGCAGCTTGCCGTCGAAGACGACGAGCGCCGGGATGCCGCGCGCCTTGCGGCCGGCGAGCACGCTGTCCTCGCTCCACGCGCGGCCGTCGTAGGTCGCGTGGAAGAGGCCCTTCGACTTCGCGCCGACGTAGACCATGTGGAGCTTGCCGTCGAAGGCGCAGAGCCCGGGGCCGCCCTTGCTCTCCTTCCCGGCGATCTCGGTCTCCGCCGACCAGCTCTTGCCGTCGTAGACGGCGTGGTAAAGGTTGTTCGACTTCCGGCCCGTGTGCACGAGGTGGATGCTCGTGCCCAGAAGCGCGATCGAGGGCGCGGAGTCCGTCTTGCCGCCGACCGACTGGCGGCCCGACCAGGCGAGCTCGGGCTCCTGCGCGCGAAGGGCGGCGACGAGAACGGCGAGGGCGACGACGCGGCGCATGTGTGGTTCCTCCCCGGGAGCGGTCCCGGCAACGCACGCGTCAGGATAGCAAGGGGGTCCGGGGGCGGCACTCCCCTCCCCCGGACCCCCTCCCCTTCCCGACGCGCCCGGGGAGCGCTACTTCGTCGGGGCGTATTCCTTGAGCACGTAGTCGCGCCAGCGCTGGTGGAGCACCGTCGTGCTCACCCCGAACGCGTACTCGATCGACTGCTCGCACGTCGCCTTCGCCTCGAAGTCGTTCAACTTGTCGAGCATCTTCGTGAACCGGATCGGCTCCGTCTCGATGAGCCACTTGACGATCGACCAGCTCATGCCGTTCTGGGTCCCGGAGAGCTGGCCGGGCTGGAGCTTCTCGCACCACTGGCTCAGCGGGTCGTCGCGGCCGCGGCGCACGAGGCCGTAGATGACGGATTCCCAGTCGGGCTTCAGGAAGTCCGAGGGCGGCTTCCCCTCCGACCAGCAGAAGGTGTTGTGCCTCGGGTTCTCGCGCCGCTCGTAGTAGTGCCCGAGCCCCTCCTCGAGCCAGCCCCACGTCTCGCGGTAGTAGTTGCGGTAGCCGTCGACGAGGTTGTGCGCGACGTTGTGGATCACGTGGTTCGCGAAGGTGTCGTCGCCCTTCCCCTTGTCGCGCGCGACCTGGCTCTCGGCGGTCGTGAACAGCATGAAGCCGGGTTTCTCCCGCTCGTGGTGCTGGATGCCCGCCTTGTCGTTCGCGCGGCCCGTGAACTTGTCGACGAACGCGTGGTGATCGATGTAGTCGTCGAACAGGTAGACCTCGTAGGGGGCGTCCATGCCGAGCCACGGCGTCTTGTTGTCCGTGAGCGCGGAGAAGTGGGCGTAGAGGCGCTCGACGCGGATCTGGTAGAGGTGCGCGCGCTCGTGCGCGTCGAGGATGGCGCCGTCGCGCCCGATCGAGAACTTCGGGAAGATCGCCTTCAGCCGCTCCAGGTCGGCGCGCACGAACGCCCCGTCCTTCAGCTTGACCTTCGACCCCTTGAGCGTGGACAGGATCTTGAAATGCGGCGTCTCGATGACCATCCAGGACCCGTCCTCGAGCCCGAGCGCCTTCACCAGCTCCTCCATCGGAAGCTTCATGAGCTGGATGCTCTTGTTCTCGGTGATCGTCCCCTCCGCGAGGCAGCGCGTGCAGAAGTAGGGCGTGAAGACGACCTCGAGCGGCGTGCCCGGCGAGCGCGGGTTGGTGTCGTCGTCGTAGTCCTTCTTGTCCGAGTCGGCGCTCGCGGGGAGCGCGGCAAGGAGGAGCAGCAGGATCGCCCGCGACATGCGGGCCAGTCTATCGCACACGGGAAAGGCGAGGGGCCTCCCGTGGCGGAGGCCCCTGCGGCGGTCCAGCGCGGCTCGCGCCGCGCGTGCGTGTCAGGCGGTGAAGAGGTCGCAGCGCAGCCGCTCGAACGACTTGCGCAGCTTCTCGATGACCTTGCCGTGGATCTGACAGACCCGGGACTCCGTGAGGCCCAGGACCTTCGCGATCTCCTTCATCGAGAGCTCCTCGAAGTAGTAGAGGGAGACCACGATCTGCTCCTTCCGGTTGAGGAGCTTCGCGGCCAGATCGCGGAGGTCGCCGCGATGCACCTGGAGCAGCGGGTCCTCGCCCTTCTCGTCCTTCACGAGGTCCACGATCCGGTTCCCGCCCTCCTCCGTGCCCTCCGCGGACTCCTCCGACAGGGAGAGCATCGACACGGGCTTGCTGTCGCGCTCGATCCGCTGGTACTCCGAGACGTCGACGGAGAGCTCCTCCGCCATCTCCCAGGGCGTGGCCTCGCGGCCGAGCTTCGACTGGAGGCGGCCGCCGACGCGATCGACCGTCGTCGACTTGTGGCGCACGAGCCGCGGCACCCAGTCCAGCGCGCGCAGCTCATCGAGGATCGCGCCGCGGATCCGGTTGACGCAGTAGGTCTTGAAGAGCACGCCGCGCTCGAGGTCGAACCGCTCGATCGCCTCGATGAGGCCGAAGGTCCCCATCGAGGTGAGGTCGTCGAGCTCCACGGAGGCCGGGAGCGTCAGGAGCATGCGCTCCGCGACGCTCCGGACCAGCGGGAGATAGGTCTCGATCAGATGGTTCTTGTAGACCTTGCGGCGGGTCTTCTTGTACTTGACCCACACGTCCCGGACTTGGCGATCGTCGATCCGCATGCCTAATCTCCTCTCTGCGTCCCCACCGAACTCGCGAACGGGAGAATGGGCATCGGCCAAAAAGAAAAGCGCGCCCGGAAGCCGAAGCGTCCGGGCGCGCTTTCCGCGCGGTCCGGACTCGTTTGGCGGCTGGCTGCCATGTCGCACACCCGCGTGCGAGTTAGGCCCTTTAGCTTTGCGCCGCCGGCTTTCGCCGGCTTTGCCTTTTCAGCCGAGTACCGTTCCCTGTTCAGGTCTAAAGATCTCGAGTCTCTTTTTGAGACCCTAGGTCGAAAGGAAGACTAGCCCCGAAACGGGACGAGGCAAGTCGATCCCGGATTTTTTCTCTTCGGTGGACGGTCAAGCGCGCGACGTTAGGCCCGCGTTCGCCGACCGCGCGTTCGGGAACGCTCAATCGTCGGACCTTTCTGTGTCGTCCCAGGCGCGCGCGACGCGGAAACCGAGATCGGACGCCTTCTTCGCGACGTCGAAGTGGTCGCGGTTCTGGAGACGCAGCGCCTCCTGCGGGGACGCGAACGAGCCGCCGCGGACGACGCGATGCATGCTGTGCACCGGACCGCGGGGGTTCCTGCGGCCGCCGCGCAGGTACCAGCGCGGGTCGTAGCGATCGAGGCACCACTCGCGCACGTTGCCGCTCGCGTGCAGCAGGTCGAACTCGCTCGCACCCTCGAGGAACGAGTCCGCCGGAACGGGCCCCGCCGCCTGCCAGCGGCAGCGCATGGCGTCGAACGCATCCCCCCAGGGGTAGGCGTGCCCCATCCCGCCGGCGGCGGCGCGTTCCCACTCGGCCTCCGTCGGGAGCCGGCCGCCGGCCCAGTGCGCGTAGGACCATGCGGCGTACCAGGAGATCCCCGTCACCGGGAGGCCCTCGGTCCCCGGCGGCGGATCGTCGCTGGCCCAGCCCACGGGTCGCGGCGTGACGCCAGGATCCTCGTGGTGCATGTGGATGTTCGGCCCGTGGCCGAGCGAGTGGAGGAAGCGCGAGTACTGCGCGTTGGTCACCTCGGTGCGATCGATCAGGAACGGGAGCACCTCGACGATGTGGCGCGGGCCGTTCGGCTCCGAGGTTCCCATGCCGCGCCAGGCGACGCCGGAGGGCACGAGCACCATCTCCTGGTCGTCGATCTCGCGCAGGAACGTGCGGTGGCCGTTCGCGGTCGTGCGCAGGTAGACGAGCCCCGGCGGCGCGCGGTAGAGAACGAACTCGCTGCGCTCGATCCGGAAGCGGTTCTCCACGAGCGGCATCGGGACCTCGATCGAGACGGCCGCGGCGGGTCCGTGTCGCGGCGCGTACGAGACGTTCACGACGGGGACGTGGAGCGTGGCGCCGTCGGCGTGGCTCAGCAGCCGCACCTCCTCGCCGCCCGGCTGGTCCACCCGGACGACGTCCTTGCGCAACGTCACGTGGTCCCCGAGGATCCCGTCGGCGGTGACCTCGACCGGGCCCGCGCCGGCGCGGACGCGCGCGACGAAGCGCGTGCCGTCGCGGAGGATCGTCGCGCGAGACCCGTTGACGCGGACGCCGACGATCCCGTTCGCGGAGCAGGTTCCCGAGACGAGGACCTGGTCCCCGAGGAGCATCGCGTCGGTGATCTGGAAGTTCGTGTCCACGGGATCGGGCTCGATCTCGGCTGGCTTGGGCGCGAGGATCGTCTCCGACTCGCCGTCCGGCGGCGGCGTGCGCCGCACCACCAGGTCGGAAGGCGACGTCGATTCCGCATCCGGCCAGGCGAGGACCGCCGCGAGCCCGGCCCCCGCGGTCACGGCGGCGATGATCGCGATCCGCGCGATGCGGCGCGACCCGCGCGCCGGCTTCGCGCTCCGCGCGGGGCGCGTCTCCTGCGGGGTCGGCTCCGCCGAGTACCCGCAGTGGGGGCAGCGGCGGAGTTGGTCGGCGTAGACCTCGTTACAGGAGATGCACTTGGGCATGGACGGAGTCCCGCCCACCTATCGGCAATACCGTCTCGGAACTGCGCCTAACGCCGCCCGAACGGGCCGTCAAACGGGGGGGGATGAGGGGGTCAGCGGGGGCCGGGGGGGGGCGGAGGACCGGGGGGGCGGCTGAGGCTCTGGACGGCCCGCAGGAAGTCCTCGGGAGAGATGGCGCCCGCGAGGTGGAGCACCATCTCGCGCGGGAAGCCGGCCTCGGCGAGGAGGTCGAGGCGCGCCAGCACGCGGAAGTCGTTCTCGAAGACGCGGCGCTCCGCCGGGTCCTCCGGAGGAGGCCCGAGGAAGAGGGGATCGATGAGCGGGCACTCCTCCGGCCGGATCGCGTAGCGCACGAGCTCGCGCTGGCGCGGCGTCACGAAGCGGAGGTTCTCCTGCTCGGCCGCGAGGAAGCGCTCGACGAACCGGCGCGCGCGCTCGGGGTTGGCGCCGGCGAGGCGGTCGAGCTCGCCGCGCACGCGCTCCATCAGGCGCTCCTCCTCCGCGGCGAGCACGCGCCGCGCCATCTCGCGGCGCTCCTCGCGCGGCACGTCGCGCTCGCTCAGCTCTTCCTTGATCATGTGCGCGAAATGCCTCGCCTCGCGGCGGCGCAGCTCCTCGTACGCCTCGCGCGCGGTTTCCTGCACGAAGGGCTCGGGGAAGAGGCGGTGAAACATCGCGCGCCGCTCCTCGAAGGGGAGGTGCAAGAGGCCGCGGTCGAGCCGGAGCTGGCGGAGCCGCACGGCCGCGAACTGCTCCGCGAGCGGCCGCATCTGCGGGGGCAGGCGCTCGATGGCGCCGGCGAGCGGAGGGGGAACGTGCGGGTCCTCGGGCGTCTGCAGCAGCCAGGCGCGGAGCCCCGCGCGCTCGACGGCCTCGCGCTTCCCCGCGGGCGCATCGAGGAAGCGGGCGTAGCGATCGAGGACCAGCCGCTGGCGCCACGGGGGCATCCCGCTCCACGCCGTCTCGCCGACGAGACTCACGAGCGCGGCGCGCTGGCCGTCGTCGAGGCGCGCCCCCTCCCCGGCCACCGCTCCCGCGGCGAGGAGGAGGAGCGCGATCGCGCCGAGCCTCACGTCCCTTCGATCTCCTTCAAGATCTCGTCCTCGAGATCGGTCAACGCGAGGCTGCCGTACGTCTCGACGTCCGACTCCCAGATGTAGGCGGCGGCCTCCTGCGCCGGCGGCTTCGAGCGCGGCGCCGGCCAGAGGAGGAGGACGGCGATCGCGATGCCCGCGGCGGCCGCGAGCGGCACGAGGATGCGCAGGATCGCCCCCCCGGGACGACGCCGCGCCGCACGCGCGACCCGCGCGGTGAAATCGTCCGGCGCCGCGTGGCCCGGCAGCGTCCCGAGCGCCACGTCCAGCTCGAAGAGCCCGGCCAGACGCTCGCGGAGCCGCGGGTCCGCCGCGAGCTCGCGCTCGAACCGCGCCTTCTCTTCCGGGGAAAGCCGGCCGTCGAAGTACTCGTGGATCCGCTCGTCGCTCATCCGGCACCCCTCCTCTCCGGGGATCGGTCCATGCCCGCGCGCAGGTAGGGCTCGATCCGGCGCCGCACGTTCTCCCGCGCGCGCACGAGGAGGCTCTTGACGGCGGGGACCGTCATCGAGAGCGCGTCGGCCAGCTCCTCGTAGCCGAGGCCGTGGAACTTGTTCAGGAGGAGCGCCATGCGCTGCCGCTCCGGGAGCTCGGCGAGCGCCGCGCGCACGTGCTCGCGCATCTCGGAGCGCTCCGCCTCCTCCAGCGGCGAGGCCGCCGCGCGATCCTGCGCCGGGACGGAGCCGTCCTCGCCTGCGTCGAGCGCGGAGGCCGAGAACGTGGGCCGGCGGCGTCGGTCGCGCACCTCGTTCAGGCACGCGTTCGCGGCGACGCGATAGAGCCAGGTCGTGAACTTCGCGGCCGGCTCGTACCGCTGGCGCGCGCGATAGACCTTGAGGAAGACCTCCTGCGCGAGGTCTTCGGCGTCGCTCTTGTTCCCGAGGTAGCGGTAGGTGAGGTTCACGACAGCGTCACGATGCCGGTCGACCAGCTCGGTGAACGCGTCCTCGTCGCCCGCCTTCAGGGCGAGCATCAGCTCCACGTCTGAGCGTCCGGTCATGCCGGCTCAATCCGGGGGATTGAACCCCGGGGCGGGTCCCGTGTTTCGGCTGCGCGCAAGTCTCTGCCCAGTAACATCTTAGCGTCGCGGTCCCGCCGTCCCCGCCCCCGGGACCCCCGGTCGTCGCCCGCGAGGAACGCGACGGGGCGGGCGAGGCATCTCCCTGTGGTAGCTCTTTCGGCATGAGCGAGCGCTGGCGCCGTCTCGGCGGCGAGATCGTCTACGACGCGGGGATCTTCCGCGTGCGGCGGGACGCCTACGAGCACGAGGGCCGTCCCACGCGGCCCTTCCACGTCCTCGAGTCGAACGCGTGGATCAACGTCGTCCCGGTGACCCCGGACGGCGGGATCGTCCTCGTCCGGCAGTTCCGGCACGGGATCCAGGAGCCGACGCTCGAGGTCCCCGGCGGCATGGTGGATCAGAGGGACGCGGATCCCGCCGCGGCGGCCGTACGGGAGCTCCGCGAGGAGACCGGGCACGCGGGCCGGCCGCCCGAGCTCCTGGGGGTCGTCTCCTCGAATCCCGCCATCCTCACCAACCGGACCCACTGCTTCGTCGTGCGCGACGCCAAGCCCGTGGGCGCGCCGGACCCCGATCCGCACGAGGACGTGACCGTCGAGGTGCACCCGGTGGGGCGCGTCCGCGAGATGGTCCTTGGCGGCGAGATCCACCACTCGCTCTCCGCCTGCGCGCTCCTCCTCTTTTTCCTGCGAACGGATGCCTAGCGCCGCAAGGTACTCTGGCGCCGCCGATATCGTTCGTCGCAAGTCATTAATCCACAGGCATTTGGGTTGACAGGTCCCTGCGCTGGGTTAGACATCTCGTGCGCAGGATCGAGGCTCGCGCCGGGAACGGCGGCCCGGTCTCCCGCGGAAGCCGCGGGGTCCGAGCCGCCCCCCGAGGGAAACCAAACCTCGAAATGGGAGCACGCGAAGAAGTCAAACTTGCCATTCCGTCCATCTCACCACCATTCGGGGTTGGGCCAAATACCTCCGTCCATCTCGACCTCCTAGCCCAGCGGAGACCCACCCCGCCCCCTGCGGTATCGAGGGGGAAAGCGAGTCACGGGGCCGGCCGCAATGGCCGGCCCCGAGTCTTTTCGCGGCGCATCGCATGCGGCCAGGACGCGCGCGACGCGGGCGCCCGGCGCTCAGCGGACGCGGCGCGCGCGGCCCGGCGGCCAGGCGACGGCGAACACGCGGCCGAGGATCGTCTTCCCGGGGATCGCCTTGAACGACCGCGAATCGAGGCTCCGGGCCGTGTTGTCGCCGAGGACGAAGTACTCGTCCGGGCCGAGCGGATCCGACGGGTGCTCGGATCCCTCGTAGGCGAGATCGCGGGCGACCTCGAACGAGAGGATCTCGACGTCCCCGGAGATCGCGATCGACACGCGCGCCTCCTTGCCGGGCCGCAGCGTCGCGGGGGGCGCCGCGCCGCGCCCGTCGACCTCCACGCGGAACGAGCCGTCGGCGTTCGTGAGCCACACCTCGCGCTCCACCCCCGGCCGCAGGCGGAGCAACTCGTGCGAGACGCCCTCCACCTCGACGCCGCCCACGTAGACGCTCGCGTCGATGCCCGTCTCGAGGAGGACCGTGTGCTTCGTGACGCCGTCGTCGAGGACGAACGCGACCGACGAGGGCGCCTTGCGGGCGCGCACGCGCGCGAGCACGACCGCCTCGCGCGCGGGCAGCACCGGCCCGTCGAAGGACCCGTCCGGCAGGCGGTACCCGAGCGTGAGCGCGTGGCCCGGCTCCCAGCCGGTGTCGGTGCGCCGGTAGTCGGGGAGCCGGAGGAGCGGCACCCTCACGCGGTCGAGCAGCGCGCGGTCCTTCACGAGGACCTTCCCGTTGACGAGGAGGTCGTCCCTGCGGAACGAGATCGTCTCGCCCGGCAGCCCCATCACGCGCTTCACGAGATCCCGGTCCCCGTAGGGGAACACGACGAGGTCGCCGCGCTGCGGCCGCCCGGAGAAGCGGTACGCGAGCAGGTCCGCGAGCACGATCGCGTCGCCCCCCTCCGCGCCCGGCACGAGCGTGGGCGCCATCGAGATCGACTCCGCCGGCAGCGTGTAGACGCCGAGCACGAACTTCCAGATGACGACGCCGAGCGCGATGATCAGCAGCGGCGCGACGAGCCAGCCCTTGGCCACGCGCCGGCGGAGGTCGAGGCTGACCGCGCGCCCCTTCTCCGCGTCCTTCAGGAGGCCGCGCGCGCCGGACGGGCTGCCGAGATCCGCGAGCGCGCTCGCGGCCGCGCGCGGGAGCTTCTCGCCGTGGAACGCGCGGCGGTCGGCGTCCGCGACGACGGCGCGCCGCAGCTCCTCGAAGTAGTGCGGGGGAAGGCGCTCGGTCAGGATGGCGATCTCCTTCTCCACGAGCGCGAGCTCCGCGGCGCCGAGGCTGAACGAGGGAGGATGTCCGGGGGGGCTCGGGGGCGAAGGAGGGGAATCGGGCAACCCGTACACCCTCTCCCCGGGCCCCTCACCCACAACCTTCACCTTGCGCTCCCGCGCGAGGTTGCAGAGCGCGCCGTAGACGACGACCGCCCGCCCGCGGAGGAGGTCGCTTCCCTGCGCCTGCAGCCGTTCGATGATCTTCCCGCCCGACGCGGGCTTCTCCGCCAGCGCCTCGAGGACGGCCTCTTCGAAGGGGTTCACCGACGTGAGAGTACCCTAGGCATCGCCTCCGCCGCGTGCCGGAAGCCCGGGGAGAGGGCCCACGCGGCGCCGAACAGCGCGGCGGAGAGCGCCCAGCCGAGGAGGAGCAGGAGGAGCAGGCGCGCCCCCTTCGCCCGGAAGGAGCGCCAGGCGCTCGGGATCGTGATGAAGAGCGTGCCGCCCAGGTGGATCCACCCGAAGAGCGCGCTCCTCGGGTCCTCGGGCGCCAAGTTGAGACTCAGCAGGGCGACGAGGATGCAGAGGATGCAGATGGAATAGCAGAAGATGCGCATCGAGCATGCGAGCGCGGAGAGCAGGCGCCGGTACTCGGCGCGTGCGAGCGCCGCCGCCGCCCACCACGGGAACGTGCTCGCGAGGCAGAGCAGGAAGAGGAAGGCGACGTGGAAGAGCGCCGCGTAGACCAAGGGTCCGCCCATGCTACCTTGCCGCCCGTGCCGGCCATGGACAAGCGCACGATCAACGGCTGGTGCTTCTACGACTTCGGGAACTCCGCGTTCGCGGTCATCTTCCCGGTC
>DASUGR010000170.1:0-3323 GCA_036273915.1 Planctomycetota bacterium
GGCGCCGGCTCGCGACCCCGGGTCCCGTGCGCCGCGCCGCAGTCCGGCGCCGAGAAGGGAGGTGCCGCTTCCCGCCGCAGCCTGACGACCCGCCCGACAACGGGGAAACGGGTTCCCGGACCCTCCCTACTTCCCCTTCACGGGACACGCGCCAGAGCGCGGGCCTATCCGAAGACGCCGTCGAGCGCGCCGTCGATGCCTTTGTCGAACTCCTTCCGCTCGATCTTCTCGTCCGGCGAGCCGGTCGCGCCGGGCCGCGCGTACAGGCCCTCGAGCCGGCGGATCACGTCGAGGGCGTACGTGCGGATCAGCGTGTCGCTGGACTCGTCGGTGAACGTGACCGCGAGCAGCGCGTGGTCGCCCGCGCGCAGGATCATCAGATGCCGGCTCTCGCCGCACGGGACGATGCTCGAGAACTCCTTGGCGCCGAGCATTTGCGCCATCGCCTGGGACGCTGCGTACGTGCCGGCGACGAGCGCGGTGATCGTGTCCTCGCTCGCCGGCGACGTGTGGCCCTGGCGCGCGACGAGATGCCCCGCCGCATCGACGAGAAGCACCGTCTCCGCCCGGCTCTTCTGGAGGAACTTCCCGAGCACGAGGGTGATCTGGTGCACCTCGCGGGCGAAGAAGACGGTCGGCTTCTCCTCGCGCACCTCTTGCCTCACAGGATGCGCGCCTCCGTGAGCGCGTGGTAGTGCTCCCCGAGCCGGCTGGCGGCCGTCTCGGTCCACCGGGCGATCAGCGTGGGAGCCGCATGGTCGCGGTAGACGATGCAGAGGAGCGCGCGGGACGCCACGGGGACGACGAGGACGGCCTCGTTGTCGCCCTCGTGGAGGAGCGACTGGCCGCCGTCGGCCCCGTAGAATCCCGCGAGACGGCGCGCGGCCGCGAACCCGCTCGCGACGATCGTCGCGAAATCCGTGGAGGAGAACATCGACTCCTCACCGCGCTTCGCGATGAAGTCGCCGTGGCTATCGAGCAGCAGCACGGTCTTCGCGTCCGTCAGGAAGAGGAGCTCGTCGAGGACCTTGCCGACGCGGTCGAGGGTCGCCTGGTAGGCGCGGAGCTTGTCCGAGGAGAGCGCCACCGGGCCGCGGCCGGAGACGCCGAACGCGTCGCCGCGGTTGCTCGCCGCGTAGAGGACGTTGCCGATCGCCTGCAGGCCGCGGACGTCGGCCTCCTCGAACGGATAGCCGTCGGGGAGGTAGAGCGTGATCGAGCCGAACGCCTTCCCGCGCGTGATGAGCGGGAACGCGAACGTCTCGGAGATCTGCAGCTCGCGCGCGAGGAAGTTCACGATCTCCTCGCCCCCCTCGAGGTCGAGCGCGGTGCGCAGGACGCCGTCGTTCCGCACTGCCTCGGCGAGCATCGCGTCGATCGTGTCGAACCGCGCGCGGTTCGCGGGATCGAGGCCCTTGACCGCGCCCTCCGGGTCGGCGGCGGCGGCGGCGCGGGACTCCTTCCCCACGTGTACCCGGCACGCCAGGGCGTGGTAATGGGCAGCGAGCCCCTCGACGAGTTCGTCGAGGAAGCGTTCATAAGGAACGTCCGTCGCCCGCGCCGTAAGCTCGAAAACGAGGCGGTAGACGTCACCGGCCTCACCGCGACCCATGCTGTTTCGACCTAACCTCGGCTCCCAAACGGTCTTACGTACTATCGGAAACCGCGTCCCCTCAGGTGAGAACCGATCTAACTCCAAGCCGGGCAAGAGGTTGCGGGTCCGTTAGGATGGGGTCATGCGTCTCCTCGCGACCATCCTCCTGCTCGCGGCGCCCCTCCTCGCGCAGGACGAGGAGCGGTCGTACGGCCAGACCCTCCGCATGAAGGTGGACGTCGGCGGGGAGGAGCGGAAGATCGCCTTCTTCATCCCCGACAACGTGAAGAAAGGCGAGAGCTTCCCGGTCCTCGTCGCGCTGCCCGACACGCAGGGCAAGGCCATGCTCGAGCTCGGGCAGTGGCAGCAGCCCGCCTACGACAAGCGCTTCTGCATCTTCAGCGTGGACATCAAGACGAGCGGCGAGCAGGGCTGGCATCCGACGGACCAGCTCGAGATGCAGCGCGACATGGAGGCGGTCACCGAGGGGATGCGCATCGCCCGCGAGGAGGCGAAGTCGAGGGGGATCCTGCTCGACGATGCCGCCACGGTCCTCACGGGGTTCAGCGGCGGCACCTACCTGACGCTCTGGCTCGGCATCCGCCGGCCGGACCTGTTCATGGCGGTGTGCGGCCGGTGCTGCGTCTTCCACAAGCAGACGGTCGAGTTCTCGAAGTTCGACAAGGTGGAGCCGAACAAGGCGATGCCGATCTTCCTCTACTACGGCGAGGTGGACAACCCGCGCGTGAAGAAGGAGACCGAGCTCGCGAAGGCGTCCCTCGACGGCGCCGGCTTCACGAACGTCACCCTCAAGGTCATCCCCTCGATGGCGCACGAGTCGAAGCCCGAGGTCTTCCTCGAGTGGTACGGCAAGCTCCTGAAGGAGACCGAGAAGCCCCGCAAGGAGGCGGCGAAGGTCCGGGTCGAGGTCGAGAAGATCCGCGCGGACGTCGGCGCGGGCAAGGCGAGCGCCTACGGCAAGCTCCAGAAGCTCGTCGAGCAGGAGAAGAAGCTGGGGGTCCGGGGCGGTGCAGGGGACCTCCTCGCGGCGGTGCTCGGCGCCGCGAAGAAGAAGTGGGAGCTCGCCGAGAACCTCGAGGCGGACAACCAGTTCCAGGAGGCCATCGACGTGTTCGGCCAGATCGAGAAGGACTACCACCCGCTCGACATCTCCAAGGAGGCGCGCGAGCGCCGGCTGAAGATCCAGAACAGCAACGGGTTCAAGGCCGCGGAGATGCTCGCCAAGGCGAAGGATCTGATCGAGAAGGGCGCGCGCGACAAGGCGGTCCCGATCCTCGAGAAGGTCGCGCAGGAGTACCCCGACACGCCCGCGGCGGACGAAGCGCGCCTGCTCCTCACCGGATAGCGCATTGGACGCGATCTACGCGAGCGAGATCAACCGCGGCGTCGCGCCGGCGGCGCCGGGCGAGTTCGCGCCCCTGCGCCTCGGGCCGCTCTCCGTCTGGCCGCCGGTCGTCCTCGCGCCGATGGCGGGGGTCACGAACTACCCGTTCCGCAGCCTCTGCCGCCGCTACGGCGCGGGCCTCTACGTGAGCGAGATGATCACGGCGAAGGCGCTCGTGCTCGGCAACGAGAAGACGCTGCGCCTCGCCGGCTTCGGCCCGGAGGAGAGCCCGCGAAGCCTCCAGCTCTACGGCACCGATCCGGTCTCGCTCGGCGAGGCGGCGCGCCGGCTCACGGGCGAGGGGCGCGTCGACCACCTCGACCT
>DASUGR010000171.1:0-14398 GCA_036273915.1 Planctomycetota bacterium
CCCGCGCACCGCCTCGGCCGCGCGCTCCATCGTCTCCGCGTTTTCCTCGAGGCCGAAGCCCGCCTGCCCGACCGGGTGCCAGCCCCCCCACGCCGCGATGCGGCCGTACACGGGGAGGTCGAGGAAGTAGCCGGCCGCCACCCACTCGATGTGGCGGCCCGTCGCCATGAGGAAGAGCGGCACGTCGAGGCGGTTCACGTGCGTGCCGGTGACGACGAGCGGGCCCCGCGGCGCGCGCTTTCTCCCGATCACCTTCGGCCAGACGCCGAACGCCGCGAGGAGCCCGAGCCGCCGCATCCAGGGCTCCAGCGGCCCCAGGTGGACGAGCCGGAAGAGCAGCCGGCCCCCGGACCCCCTCGACATCATGCGCCAGCGGGCTCCGCTTTTGCGTAGGATCGCGCCATGGAAACGGCCGTCCGCCTCGAAGGAGTCACCAAGACCTACGGGGCCACGCGGGCCGTGAGCGCACTCTCCCTGAACGTACCCAAGGGCGCCATCTTCGGGTTCATCGGCCCGAACGGGTCGGGCAAAACCACCACGCTGAGGATGATTCTGCACATCCTCTACCCCGACGCGGGCTCGATCGAGGTGCTCGGGTCGACGAGCCGCCGGGCGGCCAACGACCGGATCGGGTACCTCCCGGAGGAGCGGGGCCTCTACCGGAAGATGACCGTCCGGCGGGTGCTCGCCTACTACGGCGGGCTCAAGGGCATGCGCCTGCGCGACGCCCGGGCCGAGGCCGACCGGTGGCTCGAGCGCCTGGGCCTCGCCGGCTGGCGCGACCGGAAGGTCGAGACGCTCTCGAAGGGCATGCAGCAGAAGGTGCAGTTCATCGCGGCGGTGCTCAACCGCCCGGACCTCCTCATCCTCGACGAGCCCTTCAGCGGCCTCGATCCCGTGAACCTCGAGGCGCTCCGCGAGGTCATCCTCGAGCTCAAGCGGCGCGGCGCGACCGTGATCTTCTCGACCCACGACATGACGAAGGCGGAGGAGCTCTCCGACACGATCTGCATGATCTTTCGAGGCGAGAAGGTGCTCGACGGCACGCTCGAGGAGATCCAGGCCCGCTACGGGGCGGACACCGTCCGGGTGCGATTGGAAGGGGGTCCGGGGGCGCTCGAGGGGATCGCGAAGGGCGTGCGCGATCTCGGCCGGCTCCAGGAGGTGCGCTTCGACGGCGACCCGCAGGAGCTCCTGCGGCGGCTCCTCGAGCGCGGGCGCGTGGAGCACTTCGAGGTGCGCAGGCCCTCGCTCCACGACATCTTCCTGCGGATCGCGGGCGACGGGAACGGCGGCGGCGCCGCGGGGGCGGGGGCATGAGCAAGGTCTGGCGCGTCGCCAAGAACGAGTACCTGAACCTCGTGCGGAGCAAGGCGTTCCTCGTGAGCGTCTTCCTGATGCCCGTCTTCTCGGGCGGCGCGATCGCGGTGCAGACGCTGCTCGGGGACCGCGTCGACCTCCGCGACCGGCGCGTCGCGGTCGTGGACGGGACGTTCCGGCTGCTCGAGGGGCTCGAGCGCGCCGCGAAGGAGCGCGACGCCGCGGAGGGGGGCGAGAAGCCCCGCTTCGTCCTCGAGGACGCGACCGGCGACGAGGCGGCGCTCGCGCAGCGCGTCCGGGCGGGCGATCTCTTCGCGTACGTGCTCATCCAGCCGGACATCATCGAGGGGGCTCCGGGGGCCGAGGTCACCTACCACACGCAGAACCCGACCTACGACGACCTGCCGCGCTGGATCGGGAACACGATCAACGGCGAGGTGCGCCGGATCCGGTTCGAGGAGGCGGGCATCGACGGCGCCGTCGTGGACCGGCTCAGCAAGGCGGTCCCGTTCAAGCAGTACGGGGTCGCGGAGGTCACGGCGACGGGCGAGGTGAGGAAGGAGAAGCTGAACGAGCTCCAGACCTTCCTCACGCCGATGGCGGCGATGTTCCTGCTCTTCATGCTGGTGATGATGGCGGCGCCGATCCTCCTCAACACGGTCCTCGAGGAGAAGATCCAGCGCATCGCGGAGATCCTCGTCTCGTCGGTCAGCCCCTTCGAGCTCTTCCTCGGCAAGCTCATGGGCACCGTCCTCGTGTCGTGGACGCTGTTCCTCGTCTACGTCGGCGGCGGGCTCTTCGTCGCCGCGCACTACGGCGCGCTCTCGCTCGTGCCCTTCGGGCTCCTCGGGTGGTTCCTCTTCTTCCAGCTGCTCGCGCTCCTGATCTTCGGGTCGATCTTCAGCGCGATCGGGGCGGCGTGCAACGAGATGCGCGACGCGCAAAGCATGATGACGCCCGCGATGCTGATCGTCATGATGCCGATGTTCGTGTGGTTCGTCGTGCTCAAGTCGCCCGACAGCCCGTTCGCGGTCGCGGTCTCCCTGTTTCCCCCTGCGACCCCTTTCCTCATGCTCCTGCGGCTGGCGATCCCGCCCGGACCTGCCGCGTGGGAGGTCGCGCTCGCGTGCGTGCTGACCGCGGCGTTCACCCTCTTCTGCGTGTGGGCAGCGGGCAAGATCTTCCGGATCGGCATCCTCGCGCAGGGCCAGCCGCCCTCGTTCCGCCGGCTCGCGCAGTGGGTGTTCTCGCGGTGACGGCGCGCGACGCAAGTGACACAGTCTCCGCCGGACGCCCCCGGACTGGCATCGACGCGGGTCTTTTTTGACCCTGACGGCCCGCGGCAGGTGTTAGCGTGTCGGCATGCGCCTGGCCGCGATCCTCGCGCTCCTCGTCCTTCCCGCGGCGGCCGACGATGTCGTCGCGAAGCTCAAGACGCAGCTCGGCTCGTCGGACGAGGGGGAGCGCGCGGACGCGGCCCACCAGCTCGGCAAGCTCGGGCCGCGCGCCAAGGCGGCCGCCCCCGCGCTGACGAAGGCGCTCGGCGACGAGGCCTCGTGGGTCGCGGACCTCGCGTTCGAGGCGCTTCGCGGCATCGGGCCGGACTCCGTGCCCGCGCTCGTCAAGGGCCTCGCGAGCTCCGACGGGGAGGTGCGGGCGCGCGCGATGCGGCTGCTTGACGAGAGCTTCACGCGCGACCTCAAGCCCTACCTGCGACAGGTCGCCGCGTGCCTCAAGGACGGGAACCCGGCGATCCGCAAGAGCGCGGCGCACGCGCTCGCCCAGCACGGCGAGGACGTGTTCGACCTCCTGATGAGCGCCTTCGGGGCGCGGGAGGAGGGCGCGCAGGACGCCGCGGTCGCGAGCTTCGCGGCGATCGGGGGCACGGCGGTGCCGACGCTCCTCAAGGCCCTCGCGGGCGGCAGCGAGAAGGCGCGGGTCGGCGCGGTGCGTGCGCTCGGCGAGATGAAGGCGACCGGAACGGCGAAGGACGTGTTCGCGGCCATGTCGGACAAGTCCCCCGAGGTCGCCGCGGCGGCGGCCCGCGCCAGCGCCCTCATCGGCGAGCTCCCGGAGATCGTGATCCCGCGCCTCGCCGAGGGGCTCCGCAGCCCGGACGCCGGGTTCCGGGCCGCGTGCATCGACGCGCTCGCCACGTGGGGCAGGCCCGCCGCGCCGGCGCTCGGCGACGCCCTCGGCGCCGCGGACACGAGGGAGAGCGCGACGCTCGCGCTCCTCAGGATGGAGGGAAGGGGAGCGACGCTTCTCGGCGAGGTGCTCGACAAGGGAACCGACCCGGTCCGCTGCGCCGCGCTCGCCGCGCTCGGCCGCATGAACCCGGCGTTCGTCGACGCGGACGCCCGGCGCGGGATCGGTCCCCTCCTCCACGACGAGAGCGTCGCGGTCCGCATCGCCGCGGTTGAGTGCCTCGGGCATCTCGGGCCGGCGGCCCGCGACAAGCGGATCCGGGAGGGCCTCTCCCACCGGGATCCCGCGCTGCGCGCGGCGTGCTTCCACACGCTCGGCGAGCTCGGGATGGACGCGGAGAAATGGGACGACGAGGACCCGCTCGCGAGGATCCAGGCGCGGCTCGCGGAGTGGAAGGTCCACGGCGGGACGGGGGAGGATCTCAAGAAGATCGCGTTCGACGCCACGAAGGAGACGCGCCTCCGGGTCGCGGCGATCTCCGCGATCGGCGAGATGGGCCTCGGCGCGAACGGCATCGACCTCTCCCCGCTCCTCGAGAAGGAGCCGGTCGAGATCCGCCGCGCCGCCGTCGCCGCGCTGGCGGCGACGACGCTCCCCTCCGCGATCGCCATCCGCGAGGCGCGCGCGGCGACGCCGCCGCAGCGGGCGGTCGAGGCAGGGCTCGCCTGGCTCGCGAAGGCGCAGAGCGAGTCGGGCGCCTGGCAGTCGGGCAGGCTCACGGCGGGCGTCACGGGCATCGTGCTCCTCTCGTACCTCGGGGCGAACAAGGGGCCCGACGACCCGACGTACGGGGCGAACGTCCGCTGCGGCCTGCACTTCCTCCTCGAGAGCCAGAAGAGCGGCGCCGTCCTCTCCGACACCTCATCCCACGAGTGGGTGCTCTGCCACGGGATCGCGACGCTGGCGCTCGCCGAGGCGTACCTGATGACGGGGGAGTACCGCTACCGCCGGGCGGCCCAGTGGGGCGTCGACTACATCGCGTTCGCGCGCAACCCCGGCCTCGCGTGGCGCTACTCCCCCCGGGACGGCGAGAACGACACGCACCTCTCGACGTGGCTCCTCTTCGCGCTGCGTCTCGCGGACGCCGCGGGCCTGCGCGTGGACCCCGCCGCGTACGAGGGCGCCGGCGCGTGGATCGAGCTCATGACCGGCCGCTCGGGGCGCACGGGCTACAACTCGCAAGGGGGGGTTCCGGCGCGTCCCGAGGGACGACAGGAGAGCTACCCGGCCGAACGCGTCGAGACGATGACCGCGGCGGGGCTCTGGTGCCGGCACCTGCTCGGAGGCCCGTACCTCGAGGGGCCCAGGTACAAGAACGGGATCGACCTCGTCCTCGCGAGGGAGCCCAGCTGGGCCCCGGGGTACCAGGACATGATCTACTGGCACTTCGCGGCGCTCGCGCTCTTCCAGGATGGCGACGCGTCCTACCGCAAGTGGAGCAAGCCGCTCGTGGCCGCGCTGGCGGTGGGCCAGGAGATGGGCGGCGACTGGCGGGCGGACGAGGTCTGGGCGCTCGACCTCGAGAACCCGAGGATCTACACGACCGCGATGGGCGTCCTCACCCTGCTCGCGCCCGTGCGCTACCCGCGCGGCTTCGCAACGAGGCCGCGGGTCGACGGCGCGACCGCGGCGGCGATCACCGCGATCAGGAAGGCGCGGTCCGACGAGGACGCGGGGGTGCGCGAGATCGCGGACGCCGCCTGGGCGCGGCTCGGCTGATCGCGTCCCGAAGCGAGGGGGTTCCGGGGGCCGCACGGTCCCGTTTCGAGCCCTTGCACGAAACTCACACTCCGCTCACCAAGCGTTGAGTCCCGCGGTCGATCCTCAGGGCAGGATCGGCGCCCGCGGCCGGTCCGACAGTGGGGGTTCGACATTCCGTGACCGGGTTCCTGGTCTTCCTGGCGTTCTCCTCGCTCGCGCTGACGCTCGCCACGAACCTCTTGGTGGCGGTCCATCTTCGCCGCCGCAGGGGTGGCGCGAGCCCTCGTCCGCCCATCTCGGTGCTGAAGCCGCTCAAGGGGGTCGACGACGGGCTCTACGAGAACCTCGCCTCCTTCGCGGCGCAGCGCTATCCGCGGTTCGAGCTCGTCTTCGGCGTCGCGGACCCGCGCGATCCGGCGCTCGAGGTGGTCGAGCGGCTGCGGCGCGAGTACCCGGACGTGGCGATCCGCGTCTCGACGTGCGCGCCCGACCTCGGCAGGAACCCGAAGGTCTCCAACCTCGCCGCGATCGCGCGGCTCGCGAGCCACGCGCACTGGCTCATCTCCGACTCCAACACGCGCGTCCACCCCGACTACCTGGCCGCGCTCGTGTCCGAGCTCAGGGACCCCCGGGTCGGCCTCGTGACCAGCGTGATCGCAGGCGCGGGGGAGCGGGGGACCGGCGCGCTCTTCGAGAACCTCCACCTGAACTCGTTCGTCGCGAGCGCCGTCTGCTCCGCGCAGATCTGCAAGACGCCGATCGTGATCGGGAAGTCGATGCTCTTCCGCAGCGCGGACCTCGCGACGGTCGGGGGCCTCGAGGGCGTCCGCGACGTCCTCGCCGAGGACCACGCGCTCGGGCTGAAGTTCCGGAAGGCCGGGTTCAGGGTCGCGCTCTCGCCCTTCGTGGTCACGACCGTCAACGAGCGGTGGAGCGTCCGGTCCTTCCTCTCGCGCCACCTGCGCTGGGCGCAGATCCGCCGGCGCATGGCCCCGCTCGCCTTCTTCACCGAGCCGCTCCTCCAGCCGGTCTGGTGGGCGGCCGCGGTCGCCGCCGCGGGGCGGCCCGCGCTCGCGCTCGCGATCGCTCTGGCGAAGGTCTCCTCGGACGCCCTCGTCGCGCGACGCCTCCGCGGCGCCTCCTTCCCGCCCAAGGGCCTCCTTCTCGTCCCCGTGAAGGACCTGATCCTCCTCGCGCTCTGGCTCGTCGCGGCGTTCCGCCGGCGCGTGGTGTGGCGCGGCAACGTCCTGCGCCTCGGCGCGGGGACGGCGCTCGTCGACGCGCCGGGCCGCCACGCGAAGGCGACGCTCGCGCACACATGAGAGCCTTGCCCCCGAAGCCCCCTCTCGTCGTCGCCCTCAACATGGGATACGGGCACCTGCGGCCCGCGCACTCCCTTGCGCAGTTCATGGGCACGGAGCTGCTCGAGGCCGACTCGCCCGCCGTCGCGGGGCCGGACGAGATGCGCCTCTGGGCGCGCTCGCGGCGGCTCTACGAGGCGACGACCCGCTGGTCGGGGATCCCGTTCGTGGGCGCGCCCCTGCGCATGCTCGTCGAGCGGTACACCCACATCCCCCACCTGCACCCCTACCGGGACCAGTCGAGAAAGACCGTGGCGGTGCGCACGCTCGAGCGGCTCGTGAAGCGCGGCATCGGCCGGCGCCTCGTGGAGACCGCGCGGGAAAGCGGCCGCGCGATCTTGACGACCTTCTTCGCGCCCGCGCTCGCCGCGGACGCGAACGGCCTCGACCGCGTCTCCTGCGTCGTCACGGACTCCGACATCAACCGGGCGTGGGCGCCGCCGGAGCCCGGGGACACGCGGATCACGTATCTCGTGCCGAGCATGCGGGCGCTGCGCCGCCTGCGCGCCTACGGCGTCCCGAGGGCGCGGATCCACGCGACCGGGTACCCGCTCCCGCACGAGCTCGTCGGCGGGGAGGAGATGGCGACGCTCAAGCGGAACCTCGCGGGGCGCCTCGTCCGCCTCGATGCGAAGGGGAGCTTCCGCGACTCCTACCCGGACGAGGTGCGGCATTTCCTCGGGGAGCTGCCACGCTCCGAGGAAGGGGCGGCGCCGCTGGTGACGTTCGCCGTGGGGGGCGCGGGGGCGCAGACCGAGATCGCGGCGCGCTTCCTGCCGGGGCTCCGCGGGGAGATCGAGAAGGGGCGCCTGAAGCTCGCGCTCGTCGCGGGCTCGCGCCCCATGGTGCGAGACCGCTTCCGGGACCTGCTCCGGAAGCACAGGCTCGAGAACGTCGTCGACATCCTCTTCGAGCCGCAGGTCCTCGACTACTTCCGCGCGTTCAACGCGCTGCTCGCGAGGACGGACATCCTCTGGACGAAACCGTCCGAGATGACGTTCTTCGGCGCGCTCGGGCTGCCGCTCGTGCTCTCGCGGCCGGTCGGCGTGCACGAGTGGTACAACCGGCGGTGGGCGCGCGAGAGCGGCGCGGGGCTGAAGCAGCGCGACGCGCGCTACGCCGCGCAGTGGCTCCGCGAGTGGCTCGACGACGGGCTGCTCGCGTCGGCGGCCTGGTCGGGTTTCACCCGCC
Organism: Planctomycetota bacterium; assembly: GCA_036273915.1. Lineage (GTDB taxonomy): Bacteria > Planctomycetota > PLA2 > PLA2 > PLA2 > PLA2. The sequence goes on from DASUGR010000171.1 coordinate 7,782, forward strand.
TTCCCAAATTCGGGCTCTACCGGATCACGAGGCTTGTCCAGGAGGGGTCCTTCTGATGAACACGCTCCTGCTCCCGCGCTCCCGGGGGCGCCACGCGAGGCACGTCTCGACGAGCCTCCGGGTGCTCACCGCCAACACCCACCTCGGCCAGGGGCCGAACCTCCCCTACCTGCTGCGCAGTTCGCCGGAGGCCGACCGAGCCCGCATCGAGCTGCTCCACGACACGCGGGCGTACGCCTTCCACATCGCGGACTGGCTGCGCAGGAACCACGACGTCTACCACGCGGTCGGGCTGCAGGAGGTCTTCCACCACGCGCTCGGGTTGAACACCGGCGCGCGCCGCTTCCGCCAGCGCGACTACTACAGCCGGCTCGCGGGCTACGGCTGCACGGTCCCCCACCGCGTCGGCTTCGCGGCGTTCCGGTACGAGAACGTGCTCCTGTCGCGGCTGCCCCAGGCCGCGTCGCCGCGGATCCAGTCGATCCTGCCGGGGCGGGTCTTCCGGCTCGCCGCCTGCGGGTTCACGCTGGCCCCGTTCGGGATCTTCGGGCGCGTGGTGTGGATCGGGAACACGCACCTCCATCCCTACAACCCGCGCACGCGCGCCCGCCAGGCCGAGAGCATCGTGGCGGTCATCCGGCGCCTCGGCGACGTGCCGATCCTTTTCCTCGGCGACCTGAACACGGTGCCGCCGGGGTGCAAGGACGGCGACTTCCCCGAGGGCGAGCGCGACGTGCGGAGCTACCGCGGCGACCGGACGCTCTCGATCTTCGAGGACGGCGGGCTCCGGACGGTGCGGCACGAGGACCGCGCGGAGTTCTGGACCTATCCGACCGGGGCGCCGAACCGCACGCTCGACTACGTGCTCTTCAGCCGGCACTTCGACGTCGAGTCCTACCGGGTCGTCCGGGAGTTCACGTTCTCGGACCACTACCCGGTCGAGGCGGAGTTCCGCCTGCGGGCGTGACGGTGCCGCGGCGCCCGCGGCCTCGCGGCGCGCGCCGGACGGCTCAGAAGTCGAACCCGAGACCGACGAACAGGCCCGACCACTCGAAGTCGTAGTCCGAGTCCTCGAGGATCAGCTCGAGGTTCCGGAAGCGCCAGCCGGCGAGCACGCTCACCGGGCCCGCCGCCTTGAACTCGACGCCCACCTCGGCCTCGGCGTCGGGCACGATCCCGTCCGGGAAGAGGCACACCCCGTACCCCTCGGCGTAGACCTGCAGCCTGGGGACGGGCCGCCAGCCGATCCGCCCGCCGACGTGCGGCCCCGCCTCGAACTGGTGTTCGCTCGCGCGGGCTGAGGGCGTCGATACGCTCACGTCGGCCTCGCAGATGCAGACGCCGAAGAACCCCTCGACCAGCCACTCGGGAGAGATCTCGCGGCGCGCGCGGCCCTCGATCCGGACGGTCGTCAGGTCGAAGTCGACGTCGACGGCGCCCGGGAAGCTCTGGCCGCCGATCACGATGGGCCTCCCGACCGAGCCGGTCGCCGTGTCGGACCCCGACGCGTAGTCCGCGATCACGTTGACCGACCACAGGTCGCCGACCGCCTTCGAGGCCCGGAGCGTCGGGAAGAGCACGCTGTGGTCCTTCACGTCGAGCTCGGTCGCGCAGCCGGCGGCGAGAAGGATGACCATGACTCGGGTTGCCCGCATGCTCAGGAGACTGCGGGGGGTCCGGGGGCCGCGACAGGTCCCCCGGAACCCCCTCGCCTTCCCGGCGACGCGCTTCCCGGCGACGCGCTTCCCGGCGACCCGCTTCCCGGCGACACGCTTCCCGGCGACACCGCTTCCCGGCGACGCGCTTCCCGCGACACCGCTTCCCGGCGACACCGGGCGCGCGACCACGATCGCCCTCCGCGCCGGCCGTGCCGGGCACGCCCGGGGCCCAGGGGCAATGCGGTCCGGGCTCCCCGGCTACTTGAGCTCGATCTCCTTGCCGGGGAACTCCTCGCCCGGCGGGAGTTGCACGTCTTCGAGGGACGCGTCCTTGAGGGATAGCGCGGTCGCCCGGATCAGCACGGCCCGGCCGCCCCCGAGGTCGAGGACGGTGTATTCGTCGGGCGCGCAGTCGACGACCTTCGTCACGGACCGGGTCGTGCCCTCCGGCACCTGGATCTGCGCGGGCTCTGCAAGCGGGAACGGCAGCTCGATCTCGGGCATCTGCCCGTTGACCTCCGACACGGTGACCTCGGCGACCACCCGGACGCCGCCATCCCGCGCGAACGGCCGCAGCCTCGCCATGACGCCATTGGGGAGCGTCTCCACTACGGGGTCCGCGGTCGCGTTGCCCTGGCCGTCGGTCGCAAACTTGAAGTCGCTCACGCAGGAGACCTGCCGCGTGACCGAGACCGACGCCTTCTGGCCGTCGTAGCAGGTGAGCTTCGGCGCAGCCAGCGACTCGGCGTGCTTCTCCTTGAGCAACGCGTCGACGTCCTGCGCGGGCACCGAGGCCACGCCGAGGCCACCCTCGGCCTTCACGAAGCGCACCTCGATGTGCACGAGCCGGCCGAGCCGTGCGCGGATCTCTTTCAGCTCCCTGCCGATCTTCTCGTGAACGGCGGCCGGGGCGACGACGATGAGCGTCTTGCCCTCGGCGCGCACCTGCGTGCCCTCGGCCGCGGCCCTGACCCTTGCAACCGCCACCGCGTACCAGGTGTCGTGGGCCTTCAGGTCCGCGACGTCGTAGACATGCACCTGCGGCTGCTCGTCGCCGGCGCGCGCGACAAGGGCAAGGCAGAGGAGGAGTCCGAGTCTTCGCATCGGCCCACATGTCGCGGCGCACGGTCACCGCGGCTTCATGGGCAGGTAAAATGCGCGGCCCGTGAGGAAGCCGTGGGAGGCGGAGCGCCGCGTGGACGTGGACCTCGCGCGGGGGCTCGTCCGGGAGTGCAGCGGCGAGGAGCCCGCGACGATCGAGCTCCTCGGCGAGGGCTGGGACAACGTCGCGTACCTCGTCGACGACACCTGGGTCTACCGTTTCCCGCGCGGCGAGGCGCAGGTCGCCTACCTCGAGGCGGAGTGCGAATTTCTGCCGCTGGTCGCCGGGCGCCTGCCTCTGCCGGTATCCGTGGCCGAGATGGTCGGCGCCCCCACTGCCGCGTACCCGCTGCCGTTCGCGCGCCATCGCTACGTGCCGGGCATCACGGCCGAGCGCGCGCGGCTCACCGATGCCGGGCGTCGGGCGCTCGCGCCGCCGCTCGGCGCGTTCCTTCGCGCGCTCCACGACCTCGACGCGAAGGGGCTCCCGGGGGATCTCATCGGGCGGATGGATCACGGAAAGCGCGCGCCGGCCGCCCGCGAGCGGCTCGGCCAGCTCGCGGCGCTCGGCGTGATCGCGGACGTCTCGCCGTGGCTCCCGCTCCTAGGTTCCCTCCCCCGGAGCCCCCTCCCTTCCTGCGCGTTGCACGGGGATTTCTACTGCCGGCAGATCGTCCTCGGGGAGGACCGGAGCCTCAAGGCCGTGATCGACTGGGGAGACATCCACCGGGGGGATCCGGCCTGCGATCTCATGGTCGCGTTCGCGTTCGTGCCGCGCGCGGAGTTCGAGAAGGGCTACGGCCCGATCGACGAGGCGACGGCCGCCCGCGCCCGGTTCCGGGCGCTGTCCCACACCCTCGGGGTCACGCTCTACGCGAGGGACATCGGCGACGCCGACCTCCTCCGCGAGGGCTGCGCCGCCCTCGCGCGGCTTGCCTGACGGCGTCGCGTATCCTCACGGGGATGCGCCGACTCCTCTGCCTCCTCCTCCTCCCGGTCGCCTTGCTGGCCGACGAGCGCCGGTACGACTTCCGCGAGAAGGTCCTCCCGAACGGGCTCCGCGTGGTCACGCTCGAGGACTTCTCCTCGCCGATCGTCGCGGTGCAGGTGTGGTACCACGTCGGCTCGAAGAACGAGCGCGCCGACCGCCAGGGGTTCGCGCACATGTTCGAGCACATGATGTTCCGGGGCACGGAGCGCGTGGGCCCGAAGGACTTCGACCGGCTCACCACGCGCGCCGGGGGCACGAACAACGCGTTCACGTCGTTCGACAACACCACCTACGTGAACGAGCTGCCCTCGAACCAGCTGGACCTGATCCTCTGGCTCGAGGTCGAGCGGATGCTCTTCCTCAAGGTGGACGCCCTTGGGTTCTTCACCGAGCGCAAGGTCGTCGAAGAGGAGCGCCGCGAGAACTACCTGAACCCGCCCTACGGCCTCGCGCCCGAGCAGGCGCTCGGAAAGATCTTCCTGAAGCACCCCTACCGGTGGATGCCGATCGGGAAGATCCCGGACCTGCGCGCGGCCACGATCGAGGAGCTCGAGGCGTTCTGGTCGACGTTCTACGTACCCAACAACGCGGTCCTCGTGATCGCGGGCGCCGTGAAGCACGAGGAGGCGCAGCGCGCCGCGGAGCGCTGGTTCGGCTGGGTGCCGAAGTGCCCCGACCCGCCCCGCGTCGCCGAGCTCGAGCCGCCGCAGACCGCACCGCGCGAGATCACGATCCAGGAGAAGAAGGGCCCGGTGCCGGTCGTCGCCCTCGCGTTCCGCACCGTTCCCGTCGCGCACCCGGACGCGCCCGCGCTCGATCTCCTGATCGCGATCCTCGGCGACGGCGAGAGCAGCCGCCTCAACCAGGACCTCGTGAAGGAGCGCCAGGTCGCCCAGACGGCGATGGCCTCGCACTTCACGCTCGAGCAGGACGGGCTCGCGGTCCTCGGCGCCGTCCTGGGGCCGCTCGGGGACAAGAAGAAGGCGATGGACGCGCTCCTTGAGCACGTGAAGCGCGTGCGCGAGGCGCCGGTCGGCCAGGAGGAGCTCGAGAAGGTGAAGAACAACGCGCTCGTGGGCGTCGTCACCGAGACGCTCACCGTCGAGGGCAAGGCCAGCGCGCTCGGCGAAGCCGCGCTCATCCGCGGGGATGCGGACTACGTGAACGTCGCGCTCGAAAGGATCCGCGCCGTCACCGTCGAAGACATCCAGCGCGTGGCGAACACCTATCTCGCGGACGAGCGCAAGACCTCGGTCACGATCGAGCCGTCCATCGGCGGCTTCCTGAAGGGGATGCTCGGGGGGTCCGGGGGCGACGAGAACGAGGGCGCCCCGCCCGTCGAGGAGCCGAAGGAGAACCGCGTCGCCGCGCGCAGCGGGTTCAAGGGCAAGATCGAGCGCCCGGAGGGATTCCCGGCCACCGCCCCCCTGGCCCCCCTGCTTGAGACGCCGCCGGGCTTCTCGCACGAGGCGGCGACGCTCGAGAACGGCGTGAAGGTGGTGGTGATCGAGGACCACGAGGTTCCCTACGTCTCGGTCTCGCTCCGGCTGGACAAGGGCCAGTGGGCGGAGCAGAAGCCGGGTGCCGCGAACCTGTCGCTCGGGATGCTCACGAAGGGCACGAAGGCGCACGACGCCGCTTCGCTCGCTCGCGAGCTCGACTTCCACGCGATCAGTCTCGGCGGCGGTGTCGGCGCGGACAGCGCAACCGTCGGGACCTCCTGTCTCGCCGAGAAGCTCCCCCTGGCGATGGGATACCTCGCGGAGGTCGTGTTCACGCCCACGTTCCCGGAGAGCGAGCTTGCGATCCTGAAGCAGCAGACGGTCACGGATCTCATGGTCGACGAGAACGACCCGAGCACGCTCGCCGGGCGGGAGTTCTCGCGGCAGCTCTACGGGGCCCATCCCTACGCGCGGAGGATCACGGGCGAGATCGCGGACGTCCAGGCGATCACGCGCGCGGACGTGCAGGCGTTCTGGACCCCGAGGCCCGAGTCGGCGACGCTCATCTTCGCGGGGGACGTGACGCTCGAAGGGGCGAAGGCGCTCGCGGCGAAGCACTTCGGCGGGTGGAAGGTGGAGGGGAAGAGCGCGTCCGAGGCGCTCCCGCCGTTCCCCGAGCCGGGGAAGTTCAAGATCGTCGTCGTCGACGCCCCCGGCGCCGCGCAGAGCGAGATCCGCGTGGGGCACCTCGCGATGGGACGCGGGAGCGCGGACTGGCACAAGGGCACCGTGCTCTCGCAGATCCTCGGCGGGGGGTTCCTCTCGCGGTTGAACGACAAGCTCCGGGTCGAGCTCGGGCTCACGTACGGCGCGTCGGGCGGGTTCAGCGCGTCCCGCTTCGGCGGCATCTTCCGCGCCAGCACATCGACGAAGACGGAGACGACCGCCGAGGCCGTGCGCGCGATCCTCGACGTGCTTGAGACGCTGCGGGCGGGCCCGCCGACCGCGGACGAGATGGACCTCGCCCGAAGCGACCTCGTCGGGAGCTTCGCCGGCCGCTATGAGACGCCGCAGTCGCGGGCGAACGCGATCTGGCTGCTGCTCGAGCAGGGGCTGCCGGAGGACTACTACCAGAAGGCTTATGACGGCTACCGGACCGCGACGGCCGCCGACGTGCTCGCGGTGGCGAAGGAGCACGTCCATCCGGACAAGGTCGTCGTGGTGGTCGCCGGCGACGCGAAGCGGATCAAGGAGAGCCTCGAGAAGATCGGCCCCGTCGAGGTGGTGAAGGGGAAGTAGGGAGGGTCCGGGAACCCGTTTCCCCGTTGTCGGGCGGGTCGTCAGGCTGCGGCGGGAAGCGGCACCTCCCTTCTCGGCGCCGGACTGCGGCGCGGCGCACGGGACCCGGGGTCGCGAGCCGGCGCC
>DASUGR010000172.1:0-2765 GCA_036273915.1 Planctomycetota bacterium
CCCGGGTGGTCGTTCGTGCCGAGCTGGTAGAGCATCGGGTCCAAGAGCCGCGTCTTCTGGAGGTTCAGCCAGACGGGGTCGGTGCGGTTGAGCGTGCCGAGGCCGCGGGGCGAAAGCCCCTTGTCCGGCTTCCCGGGCTCCTGCAGCGGGTTCGGCTGCGCGACCGACGGCGCGCCGAACCGCCCGCCGCGCTCGAACACGCGGAGGATGTTGCTCGGCTGGCCGACCTCGAAGCGCGGCAGCGGCTCGAGGAACGGGAGCTGCCCCTTCGCGGGGTCCCACTCCCCGCCCGCGTCGAGCCGCAGCGGCGTGCCGTCGGGCGCGTACGCCTCGCCGAACCGCGCGTTCTTGAACGGGACGACGCCGTTGTTGTAGAGCGCAGCACCCCAGAGCATCGCGCCGTGCGCCATCATGCTCCGCCGCACGCGCCGCACCTCCGACGCGTGGCACGGCCCGCACGTGAGCCCTGCCACGCGCAGGTCGCCCGGGTTCACGAAGCGCAGGAACTCCGGATCCTCGTCGTTGATCGCGGCGTAGGAGCGCTCGGGGTTGCCGGACGACGGCCAGAGCTCCGGGCGGCGCGGCCGCACGTGCGCGCGCTCCAATTCCGTTGCGGTCGCGTCGCCGCCATGGCAGTCGGTGCAGCCGATCTCGACGGTTTTGGTCTCGTGCATGGTCGGCGCGTCCACCTCGGTGTGGCAGGCGACGCATCCCTTCGTGGTCTCGCGGCCCTTCTGGAGGGGGCGGTCCACGGGGACCGTGCGCTGGCACCCGAGGAGGAGGAGGAGGGGCGCGGGGAGGAGGAGGAGGAGGCGCATGTCAGTAGACGAGGATCACCTGGACGAAGGCGGAGAAGAGCGTCCGGTCGGACTCGTAGAGGTCCGCGAAGCCGTCGCCCGGGAAGAAGACGCCGAGGCCGCCCACGAGCTGGATGTTGTTCGTGAGGTTCGGACGATAGGCGGCGGAGAGCGTGACCTCCCAGCCGATCTCGTGGTCGATCGTCTGGTTGACGAAGGGCTCGAGCGCGCCCGTCTCCGCGAACCGCAGGTAGGAAACGTTCACGAACGCGCGCAGCTCCTGCGTGAGATCCGCGTCCGCGCCGACGTTCCAGAGCAGGAGGCCCGGGTTCACGAAGTTCGCCTCGCCCTCGAACTTCGACGTGCGGAGGTTCGGGTAGAGGGAGAAGCGCTGCACGAGGTTCGTGCCGAGGAGCCGGATCGACTGCCGGCTCCAGAACGAGCTCGCGCCGCCGGCCACGTTCGGGTTGTCGAGGATCGAGTCGAACCCCCGGCCGTGGCCGTCGAGCGGGTCGTCGTCGCCCGACGCCCAGAGGAAGCTCGCGCGCGGCCGCCACCAGTCGACGTCGAAGCTGAGCTCGACGAAGAACATCTGCGCCTCGAGGTCCACCTCCTGCTGCGCGAGCGGGTTAAGCGAGTCCCGCCCGGTCACGAAGAAGTACTCGTGCGTCAGGTTCACGCGGCCGATGTGGCCGTCGCCCGAGATGCCGAGGTAAACGGCGTCGATCTCGTGCTCCGCGGCGGCGCCGACCGGCCCGGGGCGGACCGGGACGCCGTTCTCGTCGGTGTGCGGCGTGCCGTCGTCGTGGTTCCAGAGGACGGCCCCCGACAGCTGGTAGCCGGGCCAGATGACGTCCTGGTGGAAGACCGTAGCGGCCACGACGACCTGGTCGCGCGCGTCGAACGTGTTGAGCTCGCTGTTCGTGTCCTTCTCGAGCATCCAGAAGCCGGCGAGGGCCGCCTGCGTGCGGTTGCTGTCCAGGTTGAAGGTCGCCTTGCCGCCGAGGTTGTTGTCGCTGAAGACGAGCCCGCGGAAGTCCGCGACGAACGGCTGGATGCCCGCCGTGACCGAGAGGAAGTCGTAGTTGGCCGAGAGGTCGCAGACGTGCTTCTCGAGGAACGCCTCCTGGAGCCCCAGGTGCGTGTCGGTGCGCGACGAGCCCTCCCGCACGTCGATGTTCACGTTGTTATTCTCCTCGACGTCCAGGTAGTTCACGTCGAAGACGGGCGTCACGCGCAGGAGGAAGTCGGTGGGCTTGAACGCGGTGTTGCCCTCGAAGAACTCGAACGAGAGGCCGAGGTAGCTCGTGACGAAGAACTGGTCGCCGGAGCCGAAGAAGTCGGCGGAGTTCGCGCGCGCCGTGGAGACGCCCGCGGGCGTCGGGAGCCTCCGCGCCTCGACCGTCGTGTCGCTCGTCGCGGTGAGCGCGAGGAAGGTGTTCTGGCCGAGGATCGGGTAGTCGCCCTTGAGCACGTTCTGGCGGTACGGGTTCCCTGGGCTCCCCCGCCGGTAGGGCGCGTCGTAGGCCGACGACGGCGGGTTCCGGTCCCACGGCGGGAGCCCGGTCCGCCAGCGGTCGGGCATCGGCGTGAAGTCGCCCGGGTCGTAGCCGTACTCCTCGAGGTAGCGCTCGACGTCGTCCTTGGGCTCGATCGGCTTCCCCGCGGCGCCGGGCGGGCGGTCCGCGGCGGCCTGCCCCCCGGCCCCCCCCTCTTCACCCGCGCGCGGGCCGCCCGCGCACGCGGCGAACGCGAGAAGAAGAACCAGCGTGGCTCTCACCGGTATGGCTGCCTCGGGAACTTCACGTACGGAAGGCGGATGCCCTGAAGCCCGCTCGCGAGGCGCGTGACCGAATCGGCCGCCGCGGCGACGGTGCCCGCGTCGCCGGCGACCGTCGCGTCCGTGCCGATCACGGCGACCTTCGCCGAGAGCGCGGCGACCGCCGCGCCCTCGTCCGCCTCGTCGCA
>DASUGR010000173.1:0-6665 GCA_036273915.1 Planctomycetota bacterium
TCGCGGTCCTTCGCAGCGCCGTGATCCGGGCCCACGTCGTGCCACGGCCGGGACGGTCCTACCCAAGGGCCGTCCGCGTCAAGATGTCCAACTACCCCCTCAAGAGGAGGCGCCGTGCCGGCTAAAGTCCCTGCCATTGGGGCTAGCCTACGGTTTCGCCCACGACGGCAGGACGCCCGCGTCGATCCCCAGCACCGGCGCCGCGACGAGCCCGAAGAGGACGGCGATGAGCGCGATCCCGAGGAGGTCGAACCAGATCCCGGCGCGCACCATGTCGCGGACCGGGACGAGCCCGGTGCCGAAGACGATCGTCTGCGTCGGCGAGCCGACGGGCATCATGAAGCCGCAGCTCGCGGCGAGCGTCGCGGGGATCATCAGGTAGCGCGGGTCGGTGCCGGCCGCGGTCGACGCGGCCGCGAGCACCGGCAGCACCATCTGTGTCGCGGCCGTGTTGCTCGCGAACTCGGTGAGGATCGCGAGGCCCACGCACACGATCAGCATGAGCAGGAACGGCGGGATGCCGTGGAGCGCCGCGAGCCGGTCGCCGAGCCACGCCGAGAGGCCCGAGGTCTGGAAACCCGTGGCGAGCGCGAAGCCGCCGCCGAACACGAGGAGCATCCCCCACGGCAGCCGCGCCGTGTCGCGCCACTCGAGCAGCCGCTCGCCCGGGCGGTCGCGCGACGGGAGCACGAAGAGGGAGATCCCGGCGGCCACCGCAATCACGCTGTCGGTCTTCTCGTTGCCGAGGCCGAGCGGCCCGCGGAGCACCCATAGCAGCGCGGTCGCGAGGAAGACCGCCGCGGCCAGGCGCTCGTCGCGGCGCACGGGGCCGAGCTCCCTCCGCATCGCGAGCACGGCGTCGCGGCTGCCGAGGAGCGCCTCGCCGCCGAGGCGGAAGGTGACGCGCGTCAGCAGCAGCCAGCCGATGCCCAGGTAGGCGGCCGAAAGCGGAACGCCGAGCGTCATCCACTGGGCGAAGGAAGGGGAGGGGGCGCGGGGGAACAGCATCGCGAGTTGGTCCCGGTAGATGAGGTTCGGCGGCGTCCCGACGGGCGTCGCGAGGCCTCCGATGTTGGCCCCGTAGGCGACCGCGATCAGGACCGCGGACGCGAGGCGGCCCGCCGCGGCCTCGTCCGTGCCCTTCGCGCGGACGGCGGCGAGCACGGACAGCGCGATCGGGAGGTGGACCATCACGGCCGCGGTGTTGCTGATCCACATCGAGAGGAGGCCCGCGGAGAGCATGAAGCCGAGGACGAGACCGCGGGGGCGGCTGCCGACCTTGTGGACGAGGAGCAGCGCGAGCCGGCGGTGCAGCCCCGTGGTCTCGAGGCCGAGCGCGACGAAGAAGCCGCCGAGGAAGAGGAAGATCGTCGGCTGGCCGTAGTCGGGCGCGACCTTCTCGACCCCCGCGATGCCCGTGAGCGGCAGCAGCACGAGCGGCAGGAGCGCCGTCACAGGGATCGGCACCGCCTCGGTCACCCACCACGCGGCCATCCAGATCGTGACGGCCGCCATCCAGGCGATCTTCGGGTCGTCGCCGGGCCGAAGCAGGAGCGCGGCGGCGCCGAGCGCCGGCCCGAGCAGCAGGCGCCAGCCTCGACGCACGCGCTTCGCCTCCCCGGAGCCGGGCTCGTCCACCACGGGATTGTATGATCGCCCCGAACCTTGGAACTGACCGGGAAGGAGCTCGGCGGCTACCGCGTCGGCCAGGAGCTCGGCCGCGGCGGGATGGGCACCGTCTACCGCGCCGAGGCCACGGCCGACGGGGCGGCGGGCACCGCGGGCGCGGCCGTCGCGATCAAGGTCTTCCACCCCCACCTCGTCGCCGACGCGGCCGCGTTCGAGCGCTTCCAGCGCGAGGCGGAGATCGGGCGGCGCATCCGCCACGCCCACGTCGTGCGGACGTTCGACATCGGCAGCGCGGAGGTCGACGGCCAGCCCGTGCACTACATGGTGATGGAGCTGATCGACGGGCAGACGCTCAGCGGGCTGCTCGCCGAGCTCGGCACGGTCCCCGACCAACTGCTCTACCAGATCGCCGACCAGGCGCTCGCCGCCCTCGAGGCGATCCACGAGCGCGGGATCATCCACCGGGACATCAAGCCGCAAAACATCGTGATCACGCCCGACCACCGGGTCCTGCTCATGGATCTCGGCGTGGCCCGGCTGCAGGCCGAGGGGCAGACGCTCACGAGGGCGGGCGAGTTCGTGGGCTCGATCGCGTACGCGGCGCCGGAGCAGTTCATGCCCACGGAGCGGATTGGCGCGCGTGTCGACCTCTACGCGATGGGCATGGTGCTGTTCGAGCTCGCGACCGGGAAGAGCCCGTACGGCACGCAGGACCTCTCCGCGCTGCTCGCGCAGAAGCTCACGGGCGAGGTCCCGCCGCCGCGCACGTTCCGGCCCGACCTCGACCCATTCCTCAACGAGGTGATCGTCGCCGCGACGCGGAAGGAGCCGTCGGCGCGGTTCGGGAGCGCCACCGAGTTCCGCCGCGTCCTCCGCGAGGGCGAAGAGGGCGAGTGGTGGCGGCAGCGCTCGAGCGGCCTCGCGGTCCCGGCCGCGGAGCGCGCGCTCCGTCGGCTCCGGCTCGAGCGGGAGGCGCCGCTCACCGGCCGCGCGGGCGACCTCAGCAAGCTCCGGCTCGCGTGGAGCCGCGCGCGCGACAAGGGCCATGTCGTGCTGCTCTCGGGCCCGTCGGGCGTCGGCAAGTCGCGGCTGCTCTACGACTTCCTCGAGCAGGTCGCGACGGCGGGCGGGCCCGCGATCGTCGCGGGCCGCGCGGTCGGCAGCGGCGGCCGCAGCTACCAGCCCTTCGTCGAGGCGCTGAACGACCTGCTCGACCCGGGCGAGGCCGACCCCGCCCAACGCCGCGCGCACCTCGAGGCGCGGCTCCGGAAGCTCCTCTCCGACACGCCCGCCATCGTGCCGCACTTCGTCGAGTTCCTGCTCGGCGGCGTGCAGCCCGGCATCGAGAGCGGCTTCACCGACGACGCGCTCCGCGCCGCCGCCGCGCACATCGTGCAGCGCGTGGCCGCCGAGCGCCCGCTGATCCTCGCGGTCGAGGACCTCCACCTCGCGGGCACGGAGACGCTCGACCTCTTCCGCTACCTCGCGCGCGCCGCCCCCGGAACCCCCCTGCTTCTGCTCGGCGTGGTCGCCACCGACGAGATCGAGGACGGCTCGCCGCTCCACGACCTCTGCGCCCGCGCGACCGACGGCGGCATCGAGACCGTCGCGCTCGCGCCGCTCCCGTTCGCGGCGACCGAGGAGCTCGTGCGTGCGCTGGTCCTTCACGAGCGCACCGTGCGCGCGCTCGCGCGGCCGCTCCACGAGCGCGGCGACGGCAACCCCGCGATCGTGCTCGAGATGGTCGCGCACCTGAAGGAGGGCGGGACGCTCGTCGCCGACGGCCAAGGCCTCGCGCTCGAGGGCGAGATCGACGAGGCCACGGTCCCGCGCACCGCGCGCGACCTCGTGGGTCTGAAGCTCGGGCGGCTCGACGACGAGCAGCGCGAGACGCTCGAGGCCGCGGCGGTCCTCGGGTACGAGTTCGACGCCGACGTCCTCGCGGCGGTCGTCGGCGACCAGAAGATCAAGCTCCTGAAGCGGCTCGCCGCGCTCGAGCGCAAACACCGGCTCGTCGCGAGCGCGGGCAAGAGCATGTTCCGTTTCGCCGGGCGGCAGGTGTACGAGGCCCTTTACGACTCGATCACGCCAGCGCTGCGGACGGAGTACCACGCGGTCGTGGCCGACACGATCCTCAGTGGAGGGGGCGCGGGGGAGGAGGGGGCGTCGGCGTACGCGCTCCTCTACCACCTCGTCCACGCGGATCGCGCGGAGGAGGCGGAGCCCTACGTCGAGAAGGCGCTCGACTACGTGGGCGCGTCCTTCCACGCGAGCTACGCGACGCCGTTCCTCGAGAAGGCGAACGCGGCGCTCGCGCGGGCGCCGGCGAGCAAGCGCCTCGCGATCGCGATGAAGCTCTGGAGCTTCTACGAGCGGCTCGCGCGGCGCGCGGACCAGCTGCGCGTGCTCAAGCAGGCGCGGGAGAACGCGGACGAGCTCGGCGAGGCCGGCCCGCGCGCCCGGGCCTACGCGTGCCTCGCGCACACCCACGCCTTCACCGGCGAGCCGGCGAAGGCGGAAGCCGAGGCGCAGGCCGCGCTCGCGCTCGCGCGGGAGGCCAAGGACCGGCTCTGGGAGGGGAACGCGCTCCACCTCCTCGGGGTCCTCGCGTTCCGGCGCGGCGAGTACGCGGCCGCCGCCGAGCGCTGGCGGGTGGCGCTCGCGATCCGGCAGGAGATCGGCGACCGGCGCGGGGAGGGCTCGACCCTCCAGGCGCTCGCGAACGTGGTGCCGATCCTCGGCCAGGGCGCGCAGGCGCTCGAGCTGATGGACTCCGCGCTCGCGATCACGCGCGAGGCGGGCGACCGCGCCGTCGAGTGCTCGATCCTCAACACGATGGCCACGTTCCTCGTGGGTTCGCAGCGCGTGGAGGAGGGGCTCGCTCGCTTCGACGAGGCGATCGCCATCTGCCGCGAGATCGGCGCGGCGACGCAGGAGGCCTACCTCCTCTTGAACATCGGCAAGGCCTACGCGATCCTCGGCCAGGTGGACCGCGCGAAGGAGAGCCTCGAGCGCGCGCTCGGCCTCTTCCGCGCCGTGGACAACCCGGTCGGCGAGATGGACTGCCTGACGCGCCTCGGCGGGATCCTTGCGGCCTTCGGCGAGTACGGGCCCGCCCGCGAGCGGTTCGAGGCGGCGCTCGGGATGGCGAAGCGCGTGGGCGGCAGGACGAGCCTCATCCGCGCCGAGCGCGGGCTCGCGAGCCTCGCGCACGTCTCCGGGGCGCGGGAGGACGCGTGGGAGCGATTCGGGGCAACGCTCGCGCTCGAGGACGAGGTGAGAAGCCCGATCAGCCGACACCTGACGCTCACGGCGATGGCGAGCGCCGCCCTCGACGAGGGGGACCACGCCCGCGCCGCGGAGCTGCTGGGCGAGGCGCTGCCGCTGGCGCCCCAGGGGTCGGACCGGGCGCTCACCCTCTGCCGCCTCGCGCGCGCGCGCCGCGCCCTCGGGAAGGAGGAGGAGGCGAAGAACGCCGCGGCGGAGGCGGAGCGAGAGGTCCAGCGGCTCGGACCGCTGACGCCGGACACGGGTCCGGAGATCCACTTCCTCCTCGGCGAGTTCGCGGAGGACGAGGAGGCCCGCCGCGCGCACCTCGCGCAGGCGCGCGCGCTGCTCGAGCGGCGGCAGAACGCCATCCGGAACGACGGCTACCGCGAGCACTACCTCACGCGGACCTGGCCGAACGCCGAGATCCTCGCGGAGGCGAGGAAGGTGCTGGACCGCGCCCGGGACCCCGGGAAATGAAGAAGGGCGGCCTCTCGAAGGGCCGCCCCTTGTGGATGAGCTTTGAGCGTCAGGCCGCGACGCGCCGGCGCCGGCGGATGAGCACGCCCGCGATCCCGAGGATCGCGAGGGCCGCGAAGGCGGGCTCGGGCACGGGCTTCACCTTGATGATGAACTGGCCGTTCACGTAGTCGAGGTTGAGCGTCGCGAGCGGGACGGGATCCGTGAACCCGTTGAGCACCACGCCCTCGTCGTCGCCGACGGACGCGACCGTGTCGAACGGGACGTCCGGATTCGGCTCGACGAAGGTCCCGACGTCGACGCCCAGCTGGTCGGCGAAGTCGTCCGGGGTGACGAACGCGCCGCCGCCCGGGTTCGCGAGGTTGGGATCCATGTTGTCCATGTTCCGGATGCCGTCGATGATGCCGGTCTCGAAGCCGTCCGGAAGGGGCTCGGCATCGCCGTCCGAGCTCACGATGAGGTGGTCGGAGCCCGTGATGTGGCCGAGGACGAAGTAGGAGATCTCGCTCAGGTCCGGGACGTTGTCCCCGAACTCGCCGATGACGAGGCCGACGAAGTCCTCGATGGTCCCGTCGACCGAGGCGAGGTTCAGGATGAAGAGGCTCGGCGACTCGAAGTTCTTGAGGCTCAGCGACTCCTGGTCGGTGCCGTCGCTGCTGAAGCCCCCGAAGTTGAAGATCACGAACACGTTCTCGGACGTGTTGTTGGCCGGCTCCTCGGAGTCGGCGCGGGCCGGCGCGGCAAGTAGCGAAAACGCCACGAGCCCGGCGCCGAGGATGCTGAGAATCCGCACGACTTGTCTCCCTCACTGCCGACGAGGTCGGCTACCAGAAACTCCCTATCTCGACTGCCACTCGGCAGCCTTGGCGAGCGGGAACGCAAGCCGCGGGCCAGTGCGCTCCCCGGGCCGCGTCGCGGGGGCGCTACGCGGGCGCGTCGACGTTTCGCGACGGCGCCCGCCGGACGACGTTCACTTCGGCAGACGGTAGGCGTCGTCGGTGGGCCGCACGGCGCGCGCGAGCCAGAGCGGGCGGCGCAGGTCGCCGGACGGGGGCCGCGCGAGCCGGCGCCACTCGTCGTGGACGGCGCGGGCGCGGGTGCGGTCGACGACGAGATCCCCGTAGCGGTCATCCGGCTCCGCCTTCCGGACGCGCACGCGCTGGTGCCAGCAGTGCATGCCGCTGATCGGGTCCGGGTGGACGGGGAACGTCATGTTCTGGTGGACCCCCTGCTCGCGCCACCAAGCCTGCGGCTCGCCCGCCGAGGCCCCGGTGGCGGCGGGGCGCCCC
>DASUGR010000174.1:0-3162 GCA_036273915.1 Planctomycetota bacterium
CTCGTGACCGACGGATGGCGAGCCTACGACCAGCTCGAGGCGGACGGCTACACGAGGGAGAAGGTCATCTCGAGCCACCAGCCGAGAGGGGCCCGACACCGCGTCGGGATGCAGTCGATCCACGTCGTCTTCAGCAACCTCAAGACATGGCTCGCCGGACGCTTCCACGGCGTCGCGCACAAGTACCTCCACGCCTACCTCGCGGAGTTCGCGTACCGCTTCAACCGACGGCGCTCACCTCCGCAGCCATTCGGCTGGGTAAGCCGGCGGCTCATGGCTCGGCCGGCGTGCACGCTGGCGCAGCTGGTGGCGGAGCCAAGTGCATAGGCAGGACTCGGGCTAGAGCGCTAGGGTCGGCGTAAAGGACAAAGGCCGTGCGAGAGGCCGATCCCGAAGGGACGCCGCTACATGGCCGCCGCGGGCGGCCATGGCGGCGCCAGCGAGGAGCGACGCCGAAGCTGGGCCGGCGGAGAGGCCCAGCGAGGCGGGGCGACGACGCTGGGTGGCCTCGCAGCCGGCCGACTCCAGCAGGCCCTGGCGCTGTAGTACTAGGGCGCGAGCTCGCGCGACTCCTGCACGAGGGACAGGAACTCCTCGCGATAGCCGCCCGCGTCGCCGCCCTGCGCCGAGGAGGCGAGCCGCCGGACGAGGCCGTAGCTCGCGCACCCGCGGTCCTCGCTCTCGCGCAGCAGGAGCCCCCAGCAGGCGACCGCCGCCGCGAAGCGGAAGTCGCCCTCGGGCTCGCCGCACGGCCCGTCGAGAAGCGGCACCGAGATCCGCCGGCTCGTCTCGGCGCGCGGCTCCTTCCAGCGCACCTTCACGTAGAGCAGCTCGTCGCCCGGTGCCGCGCGCTCCCCGCCCTCCTCGCACGCCCCCTCGTAGCGGAGCGGGTCGACCGCGGGCCGGCCCCCGACCCCCCCCCGAATCACCTCGTAGAGGGCGGTGACGCCATGCCCCGCGCCCATCTCCCCCGCGTCCTCGCGGTCGTCGTTGAAGTCCTCCGCCTGGAGCGCGCGGTTCTCGTAGCCGAGCAGCCGGTAGGACGCGACGCGCGCCGGATTGAACTCGACCTGCACCTTCACGTCCTTCGCGACCGTGAGCAGCGTGCCCGCCGCCTCCTCGACGAGGATCTTCCGCGCCTCGTCGAGCGTGTCGACGTAGGCGTAGGCGCCGTTGCCCCGGTCGGCGAGGCTCTCGAGGGTCGCGTCCTTCAAGTTCCCCTCGCCGAACCCGAGCACCGTGAGGAAGACGCCGCCGCGCGCCTTCTCCTCGATGAGCCGCGCGAGGTCGCCGCCGTCGGTGACGCCCACGTTGAAGTCGCCGTCGGTGGCGAGGATCACGCGGTTCGCGCCGCCGCGGCGGAAGCCGTCCTCCGCGACGCGGTAGGCGAGGTCGATGCCGGCGCCGCCGTTCGTCCGGCCGTGCGCGTCGAGCCCGTCGATCGCGCGCAGGATCGCCTTGTGCCGGTCGCCGCGGGTCGCCGGCAGCGCGAGCTCCTCATGGTCGCGGTAGGTGACGATCGCGACGCGATCCTCCGCGCCGAGCTCCTTCACGAGGAGCCGCATCGCGCCCTTCACGAGCCCGAGCTTGTTCGTGTCCGCCATGGAGCCCGAGACGTCGAGCAGGAAGACGAGGTTCGCGGGCGGCCGGCACCTCGCGGCGCGGTCGCCCGCCTTGAGCGAGATCCGCACGAGGCGGTGGTCGTCCGCCCACGGGCAGCGCGCGGCGTCGACCCGCACGGCGAACGGCGCCCCGTCCGCGGGCGGCGCGTAGTCGTACGGGAAGTAGTTGACGAGCTCCTCGATCCGCACGGCGTCGACCGGCGGCATGCGCCCGTCGTTGAGGAACCGGCGGACGTTGGCGTACGACGCGGTATCGACGTCGATCGAGAAGGTCGACAGCGGGTGCGTGGCGGCGAAGTGGAAGCGGTTGTCGCGGAATCGGCCGTAGGACTCGGTGCCGGAGGCGGGGGGGGGCTGGGGGGCGCAGGCATCCTTCCGTTGGACCGGGCGCGCGCCGTAGGGGCCCGACATGCAGCCCGCGAGGAGGAGGAGCAACGAGAGCCGCGTCATGACGCCCTCGTCATCTCGCACACGGTGAAGATCACCTCGTAGCCCGGCTCGCGCCGGACGCCGTAGAGGGTGAGGATGCCGCGTCGGTCGCCGGTGTCGTACTCCCAGGAGACGCCGCGTACGCCGGGCTGGGCGGTCGTCTCGCGACGCGAGACGAGGCGGACGTGCTCACCGACGAGCGAGCGGACGATCTCGAACTCGAGGCGGTCGTGCAGGTCCCGCACCTCGGCCTCGTCGAGCGTCCGCCCGGTCTCGAACGCGACGACCTGGAGGCCAGGCAGGAGCGGGGGGCTCGCGTCCTTGGGCTCGGTCTGGAGCCGGGTCGTCCATGTGGCCTCGGGGGCGCTGCGCGCGACGAAGTCCTTCGCTTCGTCGCCGAGAGCATTGAAGTAGGGGCTCGTGCGCGCCGACTGGCACGCCGCGCCGAGCAGGAGGAGGAGAATCGTGGGTCGCATCGCGATTCGAATGCCGCCGAAGCCCCGCTGTTTCAGGTGCGGAAGCAGATTCCGCAGCGTTTCCGCCGCAAGCGCCTGCCGACAAACGACTTGCGAGCGCCACGGACGCTAACCGTTGACCTGCGGCATTATGGGGGGCGTGCAGCGGGATGCTCTCCTCGAACATGTCGGGTTCCTCCGGGCGCTCGCGCGGGGGCTCGTTCGCTGCGAGGCCGACGCCGAGGACGTCGTCCAGGAGACCCTCGTCACCGCGCTGGAGAAGCCCCCCGCCCCCGGCAACCTCCGCGCCTGGCTCGGCAAGGTCGCGACCAACATCGCGCGCATGCGGCACCGCAGCCGCCAGCGCGCGCTGAGGCGCGAGCTCTTCGCGCACCGCGGCGACGGGCCGCCGTCGCCCGCCGAGATGGCCGCCCGCCTGGAAATCGAACGCCGGATCGTGGACGCCGTCACCGACCTCCGGGAGCCCTACCGCTCCACCATCCTGCTCCACTTCTACGACGGCCTCGCGCCGGCCGAGATCGCGCGCCACCTCGGGATCCCGGCCTCGACCGTGCGCGTGCGGTTGAAGCGCGCCTTGGCAATCGTGCGCGCGCGCCTCGAGCACGAGAGCGACGACCGCCGCGGGCTGATGCTCG
>DASUGR010000175.1:0-21581 GCA_036273915.1 Planctomycetota bacterium
ACACGACGACGGAGGACGCGCTGCGCGACCTCTTCTCGGGGGACGGGCGCAACGTCTCGCGGGTGACGATCGTCACGGACCGCGACACGGGCCGCTCGCGCGGCTTCGCGTTCGTCGAGATGGCGACGGACGAGGAGGCGCAGGCGGCGGCGACCGCGCTCAACGGCACCGACTTCGACGGCCGCGCGCTGCGCGTGGACATCGCGCACGACAAGCCGGCCGGCGGCGGCGGCGGAGGCGGAGGGGGCCGGGGGGGCCGTGGCGGCGGCGGCGGCGGGCGAGGCTACGGCGGCGGCGGCGGACGCGGCGGCGACCGGTACTAGCCTTCCTTAGGAGTTCCCGAGCGGGGGCGGCGCGCGGCGGTCGCCCCCGTTTCGTCGAAACGTGTCAGGCTCCGTACAACGAATGCACGCGGGCGAGGCAGGCCTCGGTGGCCTTGCCGATGCCACGGGGGTCGCAGAGGATCGCGCCGCCGAAGACGAGGACGGTGTCCTCGCCGTACTCCCTCGCCATCTCGTCAATGCGGTCGGGCGTCATGCCGCCCGCCGGCGCGGCGAACGCCGTGCGGATCCGCCCCATCGGGGCGCGGAGCGCGCGCGCGACGCTCTCGCACTCCTCCCTCCGGTAGTGGAAGCGCCCGCCGTGGTTCACGAAGATCGAGATGTCGACGCCCGCCAGCCGGTAGATCGTGCCGAGGAGGATCCCGGGCTCGATCCCGTGGCGGCGGTCCTCGAAGAACGTCCCCGAGAACGCCGGGTGCGCCATGATCGCGAGGCGGTGGCGGGCCGCGAGGTCGCGCACGACGTCGAGGCCGAGGAGCAGCGGCGGGATCAGGATCCCTTTCGCCCCGAGCCGGAGCGCGGCCTCGACCGTGCGCTCGAGGCGGTCCACGGGCACGCAGGCGTTCGCGAAGTAGAGGCAGTTGCGCCCGGTCTTGCGGTTCGCGCGCGCGACCGCCTCGACGCAAAGCCCCACGCGCCGCTCGAAACCCCCGTGCGTCGCGTCGAGGAGGTTGTTGTCCTCCTTCACGAGGTCGCCGCCCGCGAGCGCGAACTCCTCCGCGACCCGCGCGAAGTGCTCGTCGGTCGCGCCGCGCGGCTTCAGCACCGTGCAGACGAGCGGGCGGCCCTTGACGCCGACCAGGTCGCGGATGCCCTCGACGCCGTAGCCCGGGCCCTTGAACCGCGCGAGCACGTCCGGCGGCAGGTCGAGCGCGGCGAGGCGGACGCCCTCCATCATCGAGACGTTGCCGTAGAGCACGCTCAGGAGGTCGGGGAGATTGCGCACGAGGTCCTGCGGGTACGCGATCCGGAGCGCGAAGCGGCCGTCGGGCAGCGGCTCGGTGCCCTCGACCTTGCCGACGATCTCGCGGTCGACCTTCTCGTCGATGAGCGTCTCCGGGACCTCGACCGTCTGCTCGACGGCGATCGCGCGCGCGAGCTCAAGGGGCTCGTCGGTGACGGCGTGGTACGTCGCTCGAATCACCGATTCATCGTACGGTGCCTGACACCTTTCAACGAATCCCCGCCCGGCGTACGCTCGGAGCCGATGGCCGAGCCCCGCTTCGTCCCCCTCCCTCCCCGGAGCCCCATCCCTTCCCCCCCGGAGGCGGCGCGCGCGTTCTTCGAGACGATGCGGACGCGGCGCAGCGTGCGCATGTTCTCGCCGCGGCCTGTCGCCAAGGAGACGATCGAGTGGATCGTGCGCGCGGCCGCGACGGCGCCCAGCGGAGCGAACAAGCAGCCGTGGCGGTTCGTCTGCGTGCAGGACCCGGCGGTGAAGCGCGCGATCCGGCTCGGCGCGGAGGAGGAGGAGCGGGAGTTCTACGCGCGCCGCGCGAGCAAGCGGTGGCTCGAGGATCTCAAGCCGCTCGGGACCGACGCGGACAAGGCGTACCTGGAGGTCGCGCCGTGGCTCATCGCCGTGATGCGGACGACCGGCCGCGTCTACTACGGCGTGGAGTCGGTGGGGATCGCGGTCGGGCTCCTGCTCGCCGCGGCGCACGTTGCCGGGCTCGCTACGCTCACGCACACGCCCAGCCCGATGGCGTTCCTGAACCGCATCCTCGACCGGCCGGCGTCCGAGCGGCCGTTCGTGCTCGTGCCGGTCGGGTACCCCGCGGAGGACTGCGTCGTGCCCGAGGCGGCGCTCTCGAGGAAGCCGCTCGACGAGATCATGATCGTCCGATGATCACGCAGCGCTGGGGCGACGTGCTCTTCCTGCACTGGCCGGTGGAGCCGGCGGCGCTGCAGCCGCTCGTGCCGCTCGAGGTGGAGCGGTATGACGGCCGCGCGTGGCTCGGCGTGGTCGCGTTCGAGATGACGCACACGCGCGTGCTCGGCGTGCCGATGCCGCGCGTGCTCGAGGTGAACGTGCGGACGTACGTCCGCGGCGGCGTGTACTTCCTCTCGCTCGACGCGTCGAACGCGCTCGCGGTGTGGCTCGCGCGGGCGTGGTACGGGCTTCCATACTTCCGCGCGCGGATGTCGCTCGCGCGCGAGGGCGATCTCGTGCGTTGCGAGTCGCGGCGGCGCGGGGCGGAGTTCGTGGCGCGGTACGGCCCCGCGGGGCCGGTGGCGGAGGCGCGGCCGGGCACGCTCGAGCACTTCCTGGTCGAGCGGTACGCGCTCTTCGCGGTGCGGCGCGGGCGCAGGTATCGCACGGACGTCGAACACGAGCCGTGGCCGCTGCAGCCGGCGCGTGCGGAGATCGAGGCGTGCACGCTGCCGCCGATCGCGGTCGGGGGCGCGCCGCTCGCGCACTACGCCCGCGAGGTGCGGTCGAGGATCGCGGGACCGGCGCCCCTCGCCCCGAAGGCATAGGGGGTCCGGGGGCGCATACCTGTGATAAGATCATTCGTATGCCGAGTGATCGGATCACGGTGACCCTGCCGCGCGAGCTCGTGCTTGAGCTGGCCCGCGTCGCGGAGAACCGCAGCCGTTTCGTGGCGGAGGCCATTCGCCGCGAGCTGGGCCGGCGCCGCCACGAGGCCCTGAAGGCCAGCCTGGAGAACCCGCACCCCGAGACGGTCGAGATGGCGGAGGCGGGCTTCGCGGAATGGGCGGCCGGCGCCTCGGAAGCAGACGCGGACCTCCTCGACCCCCGCGGGGGAACGGCCGTCCGGTGGTCGCCCGAGGGGGGCTGGATGAGGAAGGATGAGCCTCGCGCGAGGAAGCGTCGTACTCGTCGATCTTGAGCCGACGCGCGGACACGAGCAGCGGGGGACGCGGCCGTGCATCGTGGTCTCCGATCCCGCGGTGGCCGCATCGCTCCGGTTCCCGCTCGTGTGCGTCGTGCCGGTGACAGGCACGGCGACCAAGGGGATCCTCTACCCGAGGCTCGCTGCGGGAACGGGCGGGCTCAAGAAGGAGTCGTTTGTGCTCGTGGAGCAGATCCGCTCGATCGACAAGCGCAGGGTCGTCCGGGTCTACGGCACGATCGGAGGGGCGGCCCTCGAAGCCGTGGATCAGGGCTTGGCGCTCTACCTCGGCCTGACGCTGGAGCCGTAGGGCGCGCAGGCTACCGCACCCGCCAGATCTCCTCCTTCGCGTCGCTGCCGAAGTGGAGGCGGTAGAGCACGCGGCCGTCGTGGACGATCGCCGTGTCGTCGGTGGGGCAGGCGAGGAGGAACGGGCACCAGTCGCACTCGATCCACGCCGTGGTCGCGAACGTGTCCGTCGCGGGGTCGAACCGGGCCAACGCGCACCGCGTCCTCTGCCTTTGGAGGAGGACCCGGCGCCCGTCCGGCGTGCGACCCGAGCGGTACTCGCTGATCCCCGAAAGGTTCGGCTGCGGCACGGTCTCGCCCGTCTCCGGATCGAGCAGAAGGAGCGCGCCGTCCCGCTTCACGATCATCCGGCCGTCGTCGAGCATGGCGCACGCCCAGTCCTTCGGCCCGAAGCCGACCGCCGGAGCGAACTCTCCCGTGTCGGGGTCCAGAAGCTCGTATTGGCCCCTCTCGGCCCGCTTCACCAGCCACCGCCCGGCCCGAACCCACAGGTTCTGGAGCAGGCGCAGCCCCAGGGCATTGCGCTCATAGTAGCGCCTCCGGGTCGCGTCGTAGATGCGGTGGCCATTCACTTCACCCCCCTGGCCGCGGCAGAAGTCGGACCACCACCGATTCTCGAGGACCTCAACTCCCCCGTCCAGGCCGTCCGCCTCCAGGTGGTTGCCGAACACCCACATGCGCCGGCCGCCCGGCAGCCGCGACGGCGCCGCCGCACGAAGGGCATCGCGGATCTCGTCCTGCCGCGGGTTCGCGGGCTCCGCCGTCCGCGCATCGAACATCTGGCTCCCGAGCGAGATGAACCGCTGAGGGAAACCCTCCCGGGAGAGGCCGTGGAGCCAGTACGCTCGATCCGCTGAAAGCTCCCGTGACGTTCCGTCGCGAAGGTCGACGACCAAGGGCGGGAGCGGTCGCGCCCGGCCCTGCGTGCCGGGCGGGACTTGCCTCATGCACTCGACGAACGCATAGCGTCCTCCCTCACCGAGCCACCCCTCCCAGATCCGCGGCTCCGGGCAGGTGACGTAGTGGACGGCATCGGCCCAGAAGGGCACCGCGCAGACGGCGCCGACGGCGAGGCACGCGCCCCCCGCGCGCAGGAGCGCGGTCCGGCGGATCGCGAGCCAAGCCGCGACGACCGCGCCGGCCGCCCAGAGCGCGACCGACCACGACGTGAAGAGCGAGGGGACGCCGGTGGTCGGCTCGATCTCGCGGCAGACGAGGATCGGCAAACCGACGACGAGCGCGAGCGCCCCAGCGGCGGGAAGGGAGAGGGCGCCTCGGGGGAGGGCACAGGAGAGGGCGAACGTCCAGAGCGCCGCGAGCGCGAGGATCCACGTGGTCGGGCCTGCCGAGAAGAGACTCGGAACCGCGCCGCAGACGAGGTAGCAGGTCTCGGCGCCGGAGGCGTAGCCGAACGCGGTGAAGACAAGCGCGCTCGCGACGAAGAGGACGAGCTTCGCGAGAAACGGCGCCCGGAGGCCGCCGGGCAACCGCTCGAGGAAGACGCGGTGTCCGCGCCGCGCCTCGCCGGGCACGAGATCGGTCGCGAGCGAGATGACGAGGATGGCGAGGCACGCGACCGCCGTGTTGTCGGCAAACCCCGGGTGGTCGAACATCTTCCGGGGCAGCGCGAGGGCGAGCAACGCGAGCAGGAGCGGCACGATGAGCACCATGCCGAGGAGCACGGCGCGGTGGTCGCGCCACTCCTTCCAGAGGCACACGCCGAACGTGCGCAGCGCCGCGCTACCGGACACGCCAGATCTCCTGCTTCTCGTCGCTGCCGAAGCGGAGCCGCACGACGGTCTCGCCGTTCAGCGTCACGATCGCCTCGTCGTCGTTCGGGCAGCCGAGGAGCGTGGTGTACCCGCGGAGGGCCGCGGTCGTCGCGAGCTTGTCGCCCGGATCGAGGCGCGCGAGCGCGCACCAGTACACCTCCGGTCCGCCGCCACCCATCGGGCCGTAGAGCAGGACGACGCGACGGCCGCCGGGCGTGCGGGTCGGCCGGTCGAAGGCGCGAGCCGCCTCCACCACCGTCGCGTCGAGAAGCTCGGGCGCCACGGCGAGAACCGTCGTCACGCCGGTCTCGGGGTCGACGAGCGCGGGCATTCCTTGGCGCCGCACGAACAGGCGCCCGTCGTCGGCGACGACACGCACGGCGTCCGCGGCCTCGAGTCCCGCGACGGGGCCGAACTCGTTCGCGTCCGGATCGAAGAGCCGGTACACGTTGTTCTTCGCCGTGAGCCAGCGTCCCGGCCGGATCCAGACGCGTTCCCCGCGAAGGGCGAGGTCCCTGCGCTTGTACGCACGCTCGCGGAAGAGGTCGTAGTACATGGCGCGGTTGCGGGTGAGGCCAAGGCCGCACGCCGACCAGTCGGGCTTCGCCAGGACCTCGAACCCGCCATCCTCCGTGTCCGCCTCAAGCTTGCCGTCGCTGAACCACGCACGCCGGCCGTCGCCCAGCCGCCACGGCGATCCCAGCCGCCGCGCGGCGCGGAGATCGTTCTCGCCGGGCGACGCCTCCTCGGCGGTGCGCGCATCGAGGACCGTGACACGGTTCGGCTCCGTGAGCCTCACATAGCGTTGGGCGATGCTGACGCTCTCGTACCAGCGCCAGTCGCCGGTCGCATCGAACCCCGCCAAGGGAGAGCCGACCTCCCGCGCATCGGCGCGCGCGAGATCCACGATGACAGGGGCCATCGGGGTGCTCTGCCAGTAACCCCGCGTCTCATGGCGCGCGTACCGATTCAGGAAGAGGTAGTGTCCGCCCTCGCCGACGAATCCGCCGGCAAAGTCGGGCACCCCGTTCGTGCGCCAGCGGTAGACGTCATAGGCCGCGTCCGCCCAGAACGGCATGGCGCAGACCGCGCCGACGGCGAGGCATGCGCGGCCCGCACGCAGGAAACCGTTGCGCCGGAACGCCATCCAGGCCGCGACGACGCCGCCGGCGAGCCAGAGCGCGCCGGACTCCCAGCGGCACCAGTCGCGGAGATAGAAGGCGGGGAAGAGCGACGCCAGCAGGATGGCCGGCAGCGCGAGGAGCAGCGCGAGGGCCGCCGCGGCAGGGAGGGAGAGGGCGCCTCGGGGGAGCGCGCACGACACCGCGAACGTCCACAGGGAGGCGATCGCGAGGACCCACGTCGAGTTGTTCGCCGACGGCGACGGCGGCCACTCGCCCGAGGCGATCCGGCAGATGACCGCCGCGGCGACATACCCGTACGCGGCGAAGAGCGCGCCGCCGCCCGCGAAGAGCGCAAGCTTGGCACGGAACGCCGCGCCGAGGCCGCCAGGCGTCCGCTCGAGGAACCACCGGTGGCCGCGGCGCGTCTCGCCCGGCACGAGATCCGTCGCAAGCGAAACGACGAAGAGCGCGAGGCACGCGATCGTGACGAACGACGCGAACGCGTCGCGCTGGACGGCCACGTCGAGCGCCGTCCGCGGCAGCGCGAGCGCCGACACCGCGAGCAGGAGCGGCACGGCGAGCACCATGCCGAGGAGCACGGCGCGGTGGTCGCGCCACTCCTTCCAGAGATACGCAGAGAGCAGTCGCATGGTGTCACCTCAGCGGGGGAAGACCTGCTCCTCTTGGCCATCCTTGACGCGCACGATCGCGCGGTGGTCGCGGATCGCGACCACGGCTCCGTCGTCGAGCACGGCAAGCACGGTCAGCCCTTCCGGCAGCTTCACATCGGGCGGGCTCTTGACCGGCCGCCGCCGCATCACCTCGACCTCGTCGATGCGCATGTCGGACCAGCCGCTCTTGAACCGCCCGCCGGTTGCGCCGTCGTAGTAGTTCTCCCAGACATGGCGGCGGTCGCGCGTGCTCTCCTCCGCGTGGGCGACGACGGGGACGGTCGCGAGCCAGCCTCTTGCCGGAACACGGAACTCGTCGCGGGGGGCGCCGATCCCGATCGACGAGCCCTCCGCGAGGTCCACGAGGATCGCATGGTTCGGGCCGCCGCAACGGGCGTTGACGAAGACGTAGCGCCCGCCGACGCCGACGAAGCCGTCCTCAAGGCGACACTCGGGATCCCGCGGGTCGAAGCGGCGCCACTCGGCGGCGCGGTTCGCCACGTATCCCCACGCCGGCGTGAAGAGGACGAGCGTCACGAGGAGGCCGCGCCACGCGCTCCCCCACGGCCCGCCGAAGCGCCTGCCGCGGAAGCTGAGCCACGCGACCAGGAGGGCCCCGGGAACCAGCGCCCAGCGTCCGACGCTCATCGCGGCCGCCGGGAGCTTCATGCCGGGGTTCCACTCGAGCAGGAGATGCATCGGAAGCAGGAACACGCCGAGACAGAGCGCCGTCGCCGGCACCGCCAGCTCGCCCCGCGGCAGCCACATCGCCACCGCGAAGACCCAGAGCGCCACGGCCAGCGCCTCCGGCGCGTACGTCCAGTCGAGCGCGGCCGCCGGGCGACCAGCGACCTTCTGCGCAAGGCTGCCGATCCCGTACCCGAGCGTCGCCGAGGCCGCGATCGCGCCCACCAGCAGCACCGCCTTCGCCGCGAACACCGCGCCGAGCCCGCTCGGCAGCCGCTTCAGGAAGAGCATCGTGCCGCGACGGATCTCGCCGGGCACGAGGTCCGCGCCGAGCGCGAACGCCGCCGCCGCGAGCCCCGCCGCCGCGCCCGCGGTCGGCAGCGCGACGACGTCCTCCGGGATCAGGAGCATCGCCGCGAAGAGCACGGGCGGCAGGAGCGCTGCGATCCCGAGGATCACCGCGCGGTGGTCCCGCCACTCCTTCCAGAGGTGGGGAATCACGCGACCGCCTCCTCGAGGATCTCCTTCATCCGCTCCGGCGCCCGGCCCCCAGCCCCCACCACTTCCTCCGCGGGACCGTGCGCGACGATCTTGCCGTGCGACAGCACCGCGACGCGGTCCGCGATCCGTGCGGCGACGTCCAAGTCATGCGTCGCGCAGAGGATCGTCTGCTCGCCCGCGCGGATGACGCCCTTCAGGACATCCTCGC
This sequence comes from Planctomycetota bacterium, assembly GCA_036273915.1. Taxonomy (GTDB): domain Bacteria; phylum Planctomycetota; class PLA2; order PLA2; family PLA2; genus PLA2. The sequence continues at coordinate 8,472 of DASUGR010000175.1, forward strand.
GCGCCACCGGGTCGAGGCCCGCGAACGGCTCGTCGAGGAGCAGGAGCGCGGGGTCGGGCGCGAGCGCGGCCATGAGCATCGCCTTCATCCCCTCACCACGCGACAGCGCCTTGAACGGCGAGTCCATCGGCACCGCGAGCTGGTCGGCGACGCGCTTCGCGCGGTCGCGGTTCCACGTCGGGTACTGCGGCTCGAGGAACCGCAGCAGCTCCCGCGGCGTCATCCAGTCGTAGACATCCGGCTTGTCCGGCACGTAGCCGACCATCCGCCGCACGTCGCGCGCATGCCTCACCGGATCGCGGCCGCACACCTCCACGCGCCCCTTCTCCGGCTTCAGCACGCCGAGGCAGAGGCGCAGGAGCGTGGACTTCCCCGCGCCGTTCCGGCCGAGCAGCACGGTCACCTGGCCGGGCGCGAGCGAGAAGTCGAAGCCGCCCAGCACGGCGCGCTTCCCGAAACGCTTCGAGACACCTTCGAACGTGATCATCGCTTCACTCCTTCGAGCTGTCCGAGCAGGTCATCCATCGTGTGGCCGGCGCGCAGCGCCTCGGCGGCCGCGCGCGCGAAGGCATCGAGCGTCGCGCGCTCGCGCATGCGGCGCGCGACCGCGGGGCCCCTGGCGGTGAGGAACACGCCGAGGCCGTTTCGCCCCTCGACGACGCCCATGGACTCGAGGTCGCGGTACGCGCGCGCCGCCGTGTTCGGGTTGACGAGCGCCTCCGCCGCGAGCGCGCGCACGGAGAGCAGCCGCGCGCCGGGCGCGATCGCGCCGGCGGCGACCGCGTCAAGGATCGCCTCGGCGATCTGCCGCGAGGGCGGCACGGAAGAGGAGAGGTCGACGCGGCAGTTCACGCCGACCGTACTATCGAACTAGTACGGTAGACGGTTTAGGCCGCCTCGGGGGCGCGCGTCCCGCGACGAGACAGGGGAGGGTGAGGGTCGGGAGGGAGCGGGAGGGACGTGGCTGCGGAGCCGCTCGTTGAAAGGCGTCAGGCTCCGGACAACGAACCGGGAGGTCGCCGCGAAGCGAAGGAAGGGGACGGGCAAAAAAAGAGCGGCGACCTGTCGCCCGCCAGCGACCGTCGCCGCCTGCGCTCTAAAGAGCGCATGTCGCCGATGCGTGTGGCGGACACGCATCCAGCACCTCCATCATACGCCACGCGCGGACAAAAGGAAGCGCCGCGCCCGGAGGCGCGGCGCTTTTCGCGATGGAGTTCGGGAGGAATCCCCTAGGAGCTCTGGCCCTGGTCCTTGGGCTCGAGCTTGTAGAGCGTCTCCTCGCGCGTCCCGAGATCGCTCTCCGTCGCCGAGATCTGCGAGCGCAGCTTCTCGGCCTTCGCGGCGTCCTTCGCATCCTCGAGCTTCGCGAGCTTCTCGCGGTCGCGATCGAGCGCGGCACGCTCCTTCTCGATGTCGCGCTGCGCCTTGAGCACCGCGTCGACCGAGTTCTTGTAGTCCTTCTTCATCGTCGACGACATCGCGTCGAAGATCTTGCTCGCGTTGAAGCGGGCGGGATGCGTCCCGGTGACCTCGTAGCTCGGACGCAGGAAGACGAGGATCGGCGCCTTCGCCACGTAGGGCTTCAGGATGCGGTCCTCCGAGGCGTCCGCCTTGCTGATGCGGACGCAGTCGAAGAAGCGCGCGCCGACCGCGACGCGCTCGTCCGTGAACGCCTTGTCGTCCTCGGCGCCCTCGGTCGCGTCCGGGTCCGTGATGAAGACGAAGAGCGGTCGCTCGGAGCGCATCGCCCTCGCCGACTCCTCCTCCGTCATCCCGGTCGTGACGTCCTGGGCGACGTTCGAGACGTCACGCCAGCGGATCTGGAACTGCGGGTTCGAGCTGATCGCCCGGCCACGGGCCACGCCCGCGGCGCCGCCGCCGCATCACCCGGCCTCGACGCGAGGCGGGAGCGCGAGCAGCAAGACGACCGAGAAGCCGAGGGTCAGGAACGCGCGCATGGGTCTTACTCCTGAAGCCGATGGATGGAAACGCTCTCCATGGTAATAGCCCATGGGAGCCCCCGCGGGGACTTCCCTCCCCCGGCCCCCTCCTAATTCACAGGCTATCAACAGGTTACGCACATCGCCTGCCGTGTTTTTTTGCCTCCGTGTCCGCGCGCGGCGGTAGGCTCGGCCCTTCCCATGGCCGAGACCCCGATGATGCGGCAGTACCTCGACGCGAAGGCGAAGGCGCCCGGCGCGCTCCTCTTCTTCCGCATGGGGGACTTCTACGAGCTCTTCTTCGACGACGCGAAGACCGCAGCGAGGGCGCTCGGGCTCACGCTCACGTCGCGGAGCAAGGAGGGCGACGTCCCGATGGCCGGCGTGCCCGTGCGGTCGGTCGACGGCTACCTGCGGCGGCTCGTCGGGCAGGGGTTCCGCGTCGCGATCTGCGACCAGATGGAGGATCCCGCGCAGGCGAAGGGGATCGTCGACCGCGACCTCACGCGGATCGTCACGCCGGGCACGCTCACCGAGGAATCGGTCCTCGACGAGAAGGCGCACAACTACCTGCTCGCGTGCGCTTTGACGCCGCGGCGCGCGGGGCTCGCGTGGGCGGAGATCTCGACGGGCCGCTTCTTCGTCGAGGACGTGCCGCGCGAGGAGGCGCTCGACGCGATCGCGCGGATCCGCCCGGCGGAGGTGCTTCTCCCGGCGGCCGGGATCGCGCAGGAGGAGGCGTTCGTCACCGCGCTCGCGCGGATGACCGGGATCACGCCGCACGAGGTGCCGGACTGGGTCGTCGCGGAGGCGACCGCCTCGCGGATGCTCAAGGAGCACTTCCGCGTGGCGACGCTCGAGGGGTTCGGGGTCCGGAAGAGCGACCCGTCGCTCGGCGCCGCCGCCGCGGTCCTCCACTACCTCTCGGAGACGCAGCGGCAGTCGCTCGTCCACCTGACCGCGCTGCGGCGTTTCCGCACGAGCGACTACCTCGTGCTCGACCACGCGACGCGCGCGCGGCTCGGCCTCGACGCGCTCGTGCGCGTGCTCGACGAGACCGCGACCGCGGCGGGCGGGCGGCTCCTGCGCGAGCGGCTCGGGCTCCCGCTCACCGACGTCGAGGAGATCGCGCGCCGCCAGGACGCCGTCGAGGAACTCTTCGGGGACAGCTTCCTCCGGCGCGACGTCCGCGAGGCGCTGAAGCAGGTGCGCGACGTCGAACGGATCGCGTCGCGCGCCGCGACCCGGCGCTGTTCGCCGCGCGACCTCCTCGGGCTCCAGCTCTCGCTCGCGATCGTCCCGAGCCTCCAGAACCTCCTCGCGGCGGCGCGGAGCGAGACGCTCCAGCGGATCCGGAGCGAGCTCGACCCGGTGCCGGAGCTTCGCGACCAGCTCGCGAAGGCGATCGCCGACGAGCCGCCGGCGCACCTGCGCGACGGCGGCGTCATCCGCGACGGCTACCACGAGGAGATGGACCGCCTCCGGGCGCTCCAGCGCGACGGCAAGGGGTTCATCGCTGCGCTCCGCGCGCGCGAGGTGGAGCGGACCGGGATCGAGAGCCTGCGCGTCGGCTACAACAGGGTCTTCGGCTACTACATCGAGATCACGAACACGCACCGCGAGCGGGTCCCCGCCGACTACATCCGGAAGCAGACGCTCGCGAACGCCGAGCGCTACATCACGCCCGAGCTGAAGGAGTACGAGAACCAGGTGCTCACGGCGTCCGAGCGCGCGCTCGCGCTCGAGTCGCGGCTCTTCGACGAGCTGCGCGAGCGCGTGGTCGCGGAGGTCTCGAGGCTCCAGCGCACGGCCGCGCTCGTCGCCGAGATCGACGTCACGCGCTCGCTCGCCGAGGCGGCGGCGGCGCGCGGCTACGTGCGGCCGGTCGTGACCGCGGACGAGACGCTCGAGATTGTCGAGGGGCGCCACCCGGTCGTCGAGGCGGCTCTGACCGACGAGCGCTTCGTGCCGAACGACCTGCGGCTCGACCTGGGGGAGCGCGCGGTCGCGATCCTCACCGGCCCCAACATGGCCGGCAAGTCGACCTACATCCGGCAGGCGGCGCTGCTCGCGCTGATGGCGCAGGCGGGATCCTTCGTGCCGGCGGCGAGCGCGCGGATCGGCGTCGTCGACCGCATCTTCGCGCGGATCGGCGCCGAGGACGACCTCGCCGGCGGCCGCTCGACCTTCATGGTGGAGATGGAGGAGACCGCGCACATCTGCCACCACGCGACCAAGCGCTCGCTCGTGATCCTCGACGAGATCGGCCGCGGCACGTCGACCTTCGACGGCGTCGCGATCGCGTGGGCGGTCACCGAGTACCTCGCGCAGGTCGTCTCGTGCCGCACGCTCTTCGCGACGCACTACCACGAGCTCACCGCGCTCGCGGGCGAGGTGAAGGGCGTCTTCAACCTCCACGTGGCGGTCGAGGAGTGGGGCGACGACGTCGTCTTCCTCCACCGCATCCAGGAGGGCGGCACCGACCGGAGCTACGGCATCCACGTCGGCCGCCTCGCGGGCCTGCCGCAGGCCGTGATCGAGCGCGCGAAGGCGCTGCTCGCGGGGCTCTCCGGCCGCACGGAGCGGCTCGGCACGGTCGGTTTCTCGGTCCCGGCCCCCGGAGCCCCCCCCAGTCGCCAGCTCTCGCTCTTCCCGCCCCCCGGCGAGGACCTGCGCCAGGAGCTGATGCGCATCGACCCGGAGCGCGTCACGCCGTTCGAGGCGCTGGAGATCCTTCGCCGTCTCGTGGAGAAGGCGCGGTAAGCCGCGCCACGCGCACGCCGAGCGCGAGCGAGAGCAGCGCCGCCGCGGCGAACGCAAAGGCGCCCCACCGGATGTCGACGGTCGTGCCGCCCGGGAACGACTTCGACGCGACGACGACGAGCGCGAGCACGAACACGTCCGCCATCGAGTAGCGCCCGAAGCGCGCGGCGAGGTCGTGCGCGCGGCCCGCGGGTCGGCCGCGGCAGGCGTCCGCGAGCGCCGCGCGGAGCACGACGAGCTTGCTGACCGGGAAGAGTGCCGAGAACGCGAGCAGCACGAGGCCGATCGCCACGTTGCCGCCCGAGAGCAGCCGCAGGATGCCGGTCGCGACCGAGTAGGTCTTGGGCGCGTCGACGAGGCCGAGCCAGCGCGCGAGGTCGTCGATCGCGCCCAGGTGCGGCGTCACCGTCATGCACGGCGCGAAGAGGCCGGCGCCGAGGAGCAGGTGGTTCGCCCAGGCGAGGAGCGAGAGGCGCCGGACGCGGCTCATCGCGTCAGCGACGCGAACCCGACGTCCTCGATCGGCAGCACGCGGCACTCCGCGGCGACCACCTTGCCGCCCGGGCGGTGCCACGCCTGGTCGCCGAGCGCGAGATCGTCGACGCCGACCGTCCATGAGCCGGCGGGGTCGTCGAAGCCGACGTCGGCATCGAAGACCGCGAATTCGATCGTGTCGCCCGCGCGCGCGGTGATCCGCGCGGCCTTGATGCTGTCGTCGATCGACACGGACTTGACGACGTCGCCGAGGCCGAGCGACGCGGTGCTCCACTTCGCGACCAGCGTGTCCTTCTTCTTCGCGCTCCGGAACACGTCGTGGCCCTGCCAGCGGATGCGGTAGAAGAGGTCGGGCGGCGACCCGTCGACGTCCCACTTGCCGGGCTCGACCTCGACAAGCGTGAGGAACACGTAGTAGTGGCGCTCCTCGGCCACGTGCGGAGGCGGGGGGGCTCCGGGGGCCGGTGCGCGCTCCCGCGTGGCGTAGTAGACGCCCGCGCCCGCCGCCGCGACGACGAGGAGCGAGCCGAGGGCGATCCGGGCGTAGCGCACGGAGCCGCAGTATAGGGCCGCCGTGCGGCAGCCCCGGGCGCCGCGCGGATCGCGAATAGGGAGATCGCCCTACGCGGCCCCGAGTGCGCCATCGCTGGCGCACTTCGCGCACCGCAACCACCTGCCATCGCGCGACTTGCGCACGTCTTCCAGGTCAACCGTTGACGTGCAGAACCGCTCGGGTAGGGTGGCGGCACGCTCGACCGCCCGGGCTGTCCCTGCCGCACGATCTACTGGCAGCCAAGCTAGGAAAGACCCAAGGCTGCTACGAGGAACCAAATCTCATGATCGACAAGAATGCTGCTGGGACCCCCGTCGAGTTCCCGACCGTCATCGGCGCGGATGCCGTCTTCAAGGGTGAGCTCCACTTCGAGAAGGGCGTGCGCGTGGACGGCCGGATCGAGGGGAAGGTCTCCACCAAGGGCCATCTCGCCGTCTCGCAGGGCGGACACCTCCAGGCGGACGTCGAAGCGGGCAGCATCATCGTGGAGGGCGACGTCAAGGGCAACCTGGTCGCCGGCGACCGCGTGGAGCTCCGCAAGTCGGCGCGCCTCAAGGGCGACGTCACGGCGAGCAAGCTGCTCGTCGCCGAGGGCGCGGCCTTCGTCGGCCACTGCTCCATCGGCCCCGACGCGCAGAAGGCGCCCGCCACCCCGCCGCCCACGAACCGCATCGCGGAAGCCCTGCCGCGCAAGTAGGAAGGCGCTCCCGGCGCGGCGCGAGGGAGCACGATGGTCGTCGAGCAGCAGCGTCAGATACCTGCCACGCGGGAGGTGGTCTGTACGCACTGCGAGAGGAAGATCGAGATCCCCGCGACCGCCATGTCCGTCAGCTGCCGGCACTGCCACCGGCGTGTCATCATCGAGGACCTTGAGATCAAGACCTACCACGCGGTCCTGCGCGTCGCGACCGCGGGCAGGGTCGAGGTCCAGAAGAAGGGCACGCTGGTGGCGGATGTCCGGGTGAACGAGCTCTCGGTCGAGGGCAACGTGAAGGGGAACGTCATCGCCCTCGACCGCGTCGCGGTCGGCAAGAAGGCCTCGATCGAGGGCGACGTGTCGTGCCGGACGCTGTCCGTCGAGCCGGGCGCGAAGCTCCGGGGCCACTTCCGCGTGGACCCCCGGTTCGCCCCGCCGCCCGCCGCTCGGAGCGACGGCGCGGACGACGAGACGGCGTAAGTCGCGGGCTCGCGCCTCCGTGGCCCGCGGTCCCGGTTTTCCGGCAGCGGGAATCCTCGGGGGGCCCCGGGGGTCGGGACCGCCCCAAATCCTTGCCCGGCAAGGGGTTTCGGCGGGCCCCCGGAGCCCCCCCCGATCCCCTCTCGAGGGGTATTTCACTCGGGAAGCCCGAATGCCGATGTAGGCGCAGATGCCCGAGACGGTTGTTGCGGACTTCATTGCCGCGAGCCCCGCCATGCGCGAGGTGGAGCAGCAGATTCGGCTGGTGCGCGATTCTGCCGTCGCGGTGCTCGTGACCGGCGAGCAGGGCGTGGGCCGGGAGAGGGTGGCTCGAACGATCCACTCGACCGGCGCGCGTCATCGCGAGCCCTTCGTGCACGTCGACTGCGCGGAGCTCCCGTCCGAGGTGCTCCCGCCGGTCCTCTTCGGCGACCGCGACGAGGGGCGCTTCGAGCTCGCCAGCAACGGCACGCTCTTCCTCGACGGCATCGACGCGCTCTCGCTCGAGGTGCAGGAGCGCGTGCTCCGGATCCTCGAGCGCGGCACGCTTGAGCGCGCGAACGGCAAGCGCATCGTCCCGATCCGCGCCCGCCTCATCGCGGCGACGCAGAAGGACCTGCGCGAACTCGTCGACCAGGGCAGGTTCCGGCGCGACCTCTTCTGCCGGCTGAACGTCTTCCCGATCGCGGTGCCCCCGCTCCGCCGTCGGCGCGAGGACATCGGCCCGCTCGCGCAGCACTTCCTCGCCCAGCACCAGCACGAGCGCACGCCCCCGGTCCACGCGATCGAGGAGCGCGCGCTGCAGGCGTTCAAGGCCTACACGTGGCCGGGCAACCTGCGCGAGATGGAGACGGTCGTGCTCGGCGCGATCCTCGCCTGCGGCAACGACCGCGTGGTGCGGATCGACAACCTCCCCCACGAGATCCGGGCCGTGGCCCCCGAGGGGCCCAGCCGGTCCGAGACGCCGTCACCGCTGACGATGGACGACAACACGATCGTCCCGCTGTCGGAGCTCGAGCGCCGCGCGATCGCGCACGCGCTCAAGGTCACCGGCGGCAACGTCACCCGCGCGGCGCGCGCGCTCGGCATCGGCCGGGCGACGATGTACAGGAAGCTCGACCGCTTCAAGATGACCGGCGAGTAGCCGTACGGTGCCGCGCCTTACGGTGCCAGACTCCGGTCACCTAGCAACTCGCGAAAATCCGCTGCCCAAGCGGCCGTTGGCACCTCGTGTGAGGTGCGCTAACGGATCGTGGCCGACGGGCGCCTGGCACCGTGCCGCTACGATTTCCGCCAGCGGAAGTAGGTGACGGGCGCCTGCAGCCGCTCGAACCGCTCGGTGAAGAGCGTGCGGTCCTCCGCCGGCACCTCCCCCCCCTCGTGCAGCAGCTCGAGCCCCGCGTCGCGGAGGCACGCGCGGATCTGGTCGCGGTAGCCCTCGTGGTCCGTCGCCGTCGTCACCGTCCCGCCCGTCGCGAGCGCACGCGCGAGCAGCGCGGCCGTCTCCGGTTGGATCCAGCGGTTCTTCCAGTGGCGCCGCTTGGGCCACGGGTCGGGGAAGAGGATCGTGAAGCTCGCGACCGAGGCCTCCGGCAGGTCGGCGAGGACGCGCCGCACGTCGGCTTGGCACGCGCGCACGTTGCGGAACCCCGCGCGCGCGACCTTCCGGCAGAAGGAGAGCGCCTTCTTGCGCGAGATCTCGATGCCGACGAAGTCCTCGTCCGGGCGCGCCGCCGCCTCGCGCAGGAGGCGGATGTCCTTGCCGAAACCGACCTCGACGTGGAGCGGCCGGCCGGAGGGGACCACCGAGGCGACGGCCACCTCCGCGGGGTCGAAGAGGAAGCGGTCAGCCATTCTTCGACGCGCGGTCGAGCTCGGCGCGGCGCGCGGACGCGGTCTCGTACAGCTCCTCGGCGAGCCGGCGCCGCCCGGGATCCGGGTCGGTGATCCGCGTTTTCGAGAAGTACCGCACGCCCCTGGCGTCGCCCGTCCGCGCGAGCGCGCGCGCCGCCTTTGCCCACCGGGTGCCGTCGGAGCTCTCGAGGACCCCGAGCAGGCACGTCGCGGCGTCCTCGCCGCCGAGCTCGCCCAGAAGCCCGAGCAGCTCCTCGGGACACGTGCGCGCCTGCGCCTGCTTGAGGACGTACCGTTTCACGCACTCCCGCGACGACTCGGCGTAGCGCTCGCGAAGCAGCGCGACGACCAAGGGGTGGACCTCCGGCGGTGCCGCGTCGAGCGCCCGCTCGAGGACCCCCTGGATCCGCGGACTCGGATCGCACTTGCGGAGCAGGCGCACGACCTCGCCGGGCTCCGTGCCCGCGCACAGGGCCTCACCCAGCCTGCCGAGCGCCGCCTCGTCGCCGGCAAGCCGGAAGAGGCCGAACGTCGCGATCAGGTCGAGCCCCTGCTCCTTCGAGAGACGGCTCATCGCCTCGATCGCGCGGGCGTCCTTGAACGCGGCAAGCGCCTCCGCCGCCTCACGCCGGCGCGGGATCGGCCGCCGCACGTCCAGCGCCGCGTCGACAAGCGCGGGGACCGCCTTCGGATCCCCGAGCTCCTCGAGCGCCGCCGCGACCCCGTAGGAGGACTGCTCCTCGACGTCCCAGGCGAGCGCTTCGCAGAGGGGCGCCACCGCGCGCGGGTCCTTGAGCTTCCGCATGAGGCTCGCGGCGCGCCGGCGATGGCGCGGCTCCTGGGCCGCCTTGAGGAAACGTTCCGCGCCCGGGTAGATCGTCGTCCCGAGACTCGCCGCCGCGTCGACCGCGGCGTTCTCGAGCGTGATGGCGCCGGCGCGCTGGTCCACCGCGGTCTCCTCGACGTAGACGTCCGGTCCCGGGACGTGCCAGAGGAAGGCGAGCAGGATCCCCGCCGCGTCGCGATCCCCGCGCCGCGCGAGCCGGTCGAGCACGACCATCTGGTCCCGGGGCTGCGCGTGCGGGAACGACAGGAAGATCCAGCGCTGCACGCCCGGGGGCCGCGGCGCGCCCGCGAGGATGTCGTTCCAGTCGGGGGGCGGGGGCGCGAGCGCCGAGTCCCAGAGGTTCCTCGCGATGTCCGGCCCGGCGAGGCTCCTCGCCATGCGGGCGGTGTCCTGCCGGAATTCCACCGGCATCAGCTCGGGCCGGACGAACAGGGTGAAGAACGCGCGCTCCTCGAGATCCGCGATCCGCTGCTCCGCCGCGGGCCCCTCGAGCTTGCCGATGATCCGGGCGAGGCGCAGCGCGCTCGCCGCATGCGAGGGCGACGCCTTCAGGTTCTCCTCGAGGATCCCGCGCGCCGCCGCGAGCGCCTCGTCCGCCGCGCCCTTGCGGCCCGCCTGCTCGAGCACGCCGCGCCGGCGGATCGCCTCGGCGAGGTCGAAGCGCGTGTCCGCGTCCCCCGGCAGCCGCGCGAGGATCTCGCGCGCCTCGGCCTCGATCGCCACGGCATCCCGCTCCTTCTTCAGGTGCTTCAGGAACTCGCGGCGCTTCGCGACGTCGTCGGGACGGCGCTTCACGATCTCGCGCCACGCGTTGGTGACCCGCGCGCCGCGATCCTGCGGCTGGATCCAGTCGCTGCCCGTCGGCTGCCGCAAGCCGTTCAGGAAGATGACGACGCTGCGCTCGTTCTGCTGGGGCGGGCGCACCGCGTAGACGCGCAGCAGGCCCTCCCAGGGCCGGATCGAGTCGGGGTCGAGCGGCGCGCACGAGAGGAACTCGGCCTCCGCCTGCGGCAGCCAGCCGTGCCCGAGGTAGAACTCGGCGAGCCGGTAACGCACGGAGGCGTCGTCGATCGACTCGCCGCGGCGAAGGAGAAGGTCCTCCATCTCGTGCCGGGCGGCGTCGTCGAGATCGGGAGGCTGCCACGTCCCCACCTCGATGGGCGGCGGGCGGTTGGGCTCGGGGGGCAGCGCCGGCTGGTCGTACGGGTCGACCTCGATCTCGATGGTCCCTTCCTCGGTGCCGCTGTCGACGACGATGCCGGCCTCGTCGTCGCCGCCGCAGCCGTCCCCCTCCCCGCACCCCTCCCCGCATCCGTCGCCACCGGGCTCCTGGGCCGCCGCGAGCGCGGACAGGAAGAGGAGAAGCCACGCCGCCCTCGCCATGGGAATCCCACCCATCCTAATCCAACGCAGCCGGGCCGCGCGTCGCTCCCCTTGCCAACCTTTCGGGCGGGGTTATCCTGTACGGCTCTCCGCCGCGGGGTGGAGAAGTGGTATCTCACCAGGCTCATAACCTGGGGATCGCGGGTTCGAATCCCGCCCCCGCCACCAGAAGACAAGTTCAGGAAGAATCGCCGGTTAGGGCGATTACCCGCAGCGCGCTGCGGTCGCGAGCATGGGGCGATTCCTGGGTAGTCACTACCCAGGCGCCCCGGAAGGGTGCCGCGATGCCGCGCAGCAGGAAGAAGACCGGGGACGACGCGCCCGTCGTCATGTACGTCGAGGGCCGTCCCCTCACGCTCCACAAGGCGACCGGCCAGGGCTACGTCCGGCTCCCGAACCCGAAGGGCGGGACGACCCGCCACTACGTGGGGACCCTGTACAAGGACCCGAAGCGGACGATGCTCGACAGGACCGCGGTCGAGAGGGCGCAGCGCCTGATCCGCGAGAGCCAGGTCCTCGGCGGCGCCCGCCCGGAGGACCCGACCGTCCTGACCGTCGGCGAGATCGTCGCGCGCCACGCCGCGCACGCCGTCGAGGAGTACGGGAACGGGAGCCGCGAGCCCGAGGCCTTCCGCTTCGCGACGAAGGCGCTCCTCGAACTCTACGGGGACACGCCCGCGAAGGACTTCGGGCCGCTCGCGCTGAGGGCGGTGCGCACGAAGCTCCTCGAGGCGCGCGTCGGCGCGGACGGAGGGCCGGTGGTACCCGCGAGGAAGACGATCAACGACAAGGTCGCGAGGATCGTCCGGGTGTTCAAGTGGGCGGCCTCGCACGAGCTCGTCGGGGCCCCCGTCTACCAGGCGCTCGCGACCGTGGGCGGCCTCCGGAAGGGCCGGAGCGCCGCGCGGGAGGGCGAGCGAAGGCGGCCGATCCCGCGGGCGGACCTCGAGAGGACGCTCCCCCACCTCGCCCGCATCGTCCGGGCGATGGTCGAGGTCCAGCTCCTGACCGCGGCGCGCCCGACCGAGATCTGCACGATGCGGCCCTGCGACATCGACCGGTCGGGCGAGATCTGGACCTACCGGCCGGCGAGGCACAAGGGGACGTGGCGGGACCAGGACCGGGAGATCGCGATCGGGCCCAAGGCTCAGGCGGTCCTGATCCCCTTCCTGCTGCGCGACGGCCACGCCTACTGCTTCTCGCCGAAGGAGGCCGAGGCCGAGCGGCGGGCCGCGCTCCACGAGGAGCGGGTCACGCCCCCCACCTGCGGGAACACGCCTGGGTCGAACCGGAGGGCGGACCCGCGGAAGACCCCCGGCGACCGGTACACGGCCACGAGCTACCGGCACGCGGTCGAGCGCGCGTGCAAGGACGCGAAGGTGGATCGGTGGACGCCCGCGAGGCTGCGACACACCGCGGCGAGCGAGCTCAGGGCCGCCTACGGGCTCGAGATCGCGCGGCTCGTCTGCGGCCACACGTCCGCCGGCGTGACCGCCGCGCACTACGCCGAGGCCGACCGGCAGCAACTCCTCCGGGTCGCGAAGGAGCTCGGGTGATAATGCCGGTGCCGGGTCTCCGGGTCGCTCCCGGAGGAAAGCGGCGGCACGGTCCGAGCGACGTGTGCGCGTCCTCCGTCCCGGCCGTGCCCCGCCCCCCGGCTTAGAGGACGCTAGATGGCGAAGAAGAGAATGCCGGCCGGGCAGAGTGCGCCGACGGGCGAGGCGGCCCAGTGCAATCGAGAACGGGACCACGCACCTGCCGCGGCCGCCGCACGCCGCGATGTCGGGGCGAACGTGCAACAGCCCCCTTCCGAGGTTACCGACGCCGGTTCGCTCCCGTCCCGGGCCGGCTCCTCCTCGACGCCCACCGCGAGTAGCGCGTCCTCCGACGTCGATGAGTGCCACCACGCGGTGGCGCAGATCCTCAAGCGGATGCTCGTGCTACGACAGCTTGTCGGCCCCGCACAACGACATGAGGCACCCATTGGGGACATCTAGCGAAGAGACGGATCCGCCCCCTGCGCATGGTTCGCCTTTCTGGTCGGCCAAGGAGCAGGAGAGGGCGCAGGGCCTCGTGGAGGAGATCCGCGACGCGGTCC
>DASUGR010000176.1:0-29518 GCA_036273915.1 Planctomycetota bacterium
CGGGCAGCAACACGTCCCCCCAGCGCACGCCGAGGCCGTCGGGTCGCGCGTCGCGGGGCGGGGGCACGTACCGGAACGGCGCCTCGAGGCGCGTGGCCGTCTCGCGGATCACGCGGCCGGGGCCGGTCGCGGGATCGACGCCGGTAAAGACCGGCACGCCCGTGCGGATCGTCGCCGCCTTCTCCGCGGCGATCGCCTCGAGCGTGGAGCCCAGGAGATCCGTGTGGTCGAAGGAGATCTCGGTGATCACCGTGTGCGTCGTCGGCACCGCGGTCGTCGCGTCGAGCCTTCCGCCGAGGCCCACCTCGAGGACCACGGCGTCGGTGCGCGCGGCGGCGAAGTGGAGACACGCCGCCGCGGTGATCGCCTCGAAGAAGGTCGTCGTGGGCGCGGCCGCCGCGAGCACGGCGTCCACGTGCGCCGCGAAGTCGGCCTCCGGGACGAGCTCGCCGTCGACCGCGATGCGCTCGCGCACGCTCTCGAGGTGCGGCGACAGGTAGCGCCCGGTGCGGAGGCCCTGGGCGCGCAGGATCGCGTCGAGGCAACGCGACGTCGATCCCTTGCCCTTCGTCCCCGCGACCTGGATCACGCGCGCGCCGAGGCGCCGTTCGGGCGAGCCGAGCCTGCGAAGGAGCTCCCGCACGCGCGCGAGATCGAACGCGCGGGGCCCGTCGGGCCGGGTGCGCTCGTAGTTCGTGAGCCGGGAGAGGGCCTCCATGGCCTCCGCAAGCGTCCGGAGCATCGCTGCCATGATAGGAAACCGGTCGATCCCGCCGCGTCCGCGGGGGGCGCCGTTCCGGCGACCCGGGCGCTATAATGCGGGCGCCTCGCGCGCGACATCCCGCACGGCCGGAAACCCCATGACCGACCCTTCGAAGCTCCCGCGGCCGGGCGGCCCCCTCCCCCGGAGCCCCCTCCCGACGCTCGCGGTCCGCACGCCGACCGCGAAGATCGTGGTCCTCGTCGTCCTCCTGTTCCTCGTGATCGGGGGCATGATCCTCCTCAACCACTACGCGAAGACGCCGGAGGCGCAGAAGGTCTCGAACGACTCCTTCGCGATCGCCGCGCCGCCGCCGGAGATGCCGACCGGCGTGCCCCCGCTTGACATGACGATCGCGGGCAACCTCACCGACTACGGTACCGAGGCGCGGAGCCGCTGGCCCAACGAGGCGGTCCACTACCTGCTGCTCGAGGCGGCGAACACGCCCGCGGTCTTCTCGTACGAGCGGAACCTGCTCCCGCTGACGCGCGGCAGCGCGGCGGAGATCGACAAGGACTCGCGGCCGTGGCGGTTCAAGTACGTGCGGTTCCGCGGCCAGATCGAGTACCTGAAGGAGGAGCCCTACGAGGTCGTCGCCGGCGCGCCGTCGCCCGACCAGGGCCTCGTCTGGAAGGGGCGCGTGCGCGTGGACGACGGCGACCCGCCCCTGCGCGTCGTCTTCGTCTGCGTGACCCCGCCGATGTGGGCGGACACGAACGACAACAGCCCGCGTCCCGAGGCGAAGCTCATCGAGGACGGCTGGGTGCGCGGGCGCGGCATCCTCGTGCAGAACTACATCGACCCGCCGGGCGGCGACGTGCCGGCGCTGCTCGTCGTCGCGACCGAGATCGAGCGGGACTTCGAGGCGGTGCCGGTGACGTCGCTCGCGGACGTCCCGTTCGACATCATCCGGGACAACCCGTCGAAGAGGAGCTCGGAGGACGACCGCGCGATCCTCGCGAAGGAGTATCCGAGGGCGCTCTTCCGGCTCGTCGCCTACGCGGAGCTATTGTCGGGGGCTTCGGGGGCGGAGAAGCGGGCGGAGGGGAAGCTCGTGCCCCGGGCCATCCCGAACGCGAAGGAGTGGGAGAAGCTCTGGGGCAACCCCGAGGGCGTGCGCGGGAAGTACTTCGGCGGCCTCGGCATCGTCGTGGTCTCGCCGGACCACCTGTCGCCGGAGACGATCCCGGCCAACGACGCCGGGGTCGAGGAGTGCCTCAACGGCTGGATCCTCACCGACGAGCAGAAGCTCATCCAGTTCATCGCGCCCATCACGCTCGACGGGCCCTGGGAGATGCGGACGCGGGTCAAGTGGGAGGGCTTCTTCTACAAGATGAAGCTCTACGCCGCGCGGGACGGCACCGAGAAGATCGCGCCCGTCTTCGTCCTCACGTCCCTCGAGAAGATCGTCGTGCTGCCGTCGAACAGCCTCTTCCCCGTGATCGTCGCCGGGAGCGTGGTGGTCGGCCTGACGCTGCTCGCCTACCTCGTGCTCCGCGAGGACAGCACGAAGGAGAGCTACCGGCTGCTGCGACGGAAGAAGGCGGCGGCCGACCGCGCGGCGGAGTGAGCGTGGGCGGCATCGGCGAGGGCATCCTCGAGGAGCTGCCCCGCTTCGTCGGGGACCTCGCGCCGAGCGGCGTCTTCGTCGTCGCGGACGAGAAGGTGCTCGCGCTCCACCCGCTCCCGCTCGACGCGCCCCGCCTCGCGCTGCCGGGGGGCGAGGGCGTGAAGACGGTCGCCACGTGGCAGCGCGTGATCGACGCGCTCGTCGCGGAGGGGCTCGATCGGGACGGCGTGGTGGTGGCGTTCGGCGGCGGCGCGCTCCTCGACGTCGCGGGGTTCGCGGCGGCGACGTACCTCCGCGGCGTGCGGTGGGTGGCCGTGCCGACGACGCTCCTCGCGCAGGTGGACGCGGCGTACGGCGGGAAGACGGCGATCGACCACCCGGCGGCGAAGAACCTGGTCGGCGCGTTCCACGCGCCCGCGTGCGTGGTGTCCGACACCGATCTCCTGGAGACGCTGCCCGAGCGCGAGGTGCGCTCGGGGCTCGCCGAGGTCGTGAAGCACGCGGTGATCGGCGCGCCCGGGCTCCTCGACCGCGCGGGCCGCGTCCCGGCGTCGGAGCTCGTCGCCGCGGCGGCCGGCGTGAAGCTCGCGATCGTCGCGCGCGACCCGCTCGAGAAGGGCGATCGCCGCCTCCTCAACCTCGGCCACACGCTCGGGCACGCGTACGAGCGCGCGAGCGGCTACGCGCTCTCGCACGGCGAGGCGGTGGCGCTCGGGCTCCGGGCCGCCTGCCGGATCGCCGCGCGGCACTGCGGGTTCCGCGAGGGCGCGGCCGTCGAGGCGGCGCTCGACCGCTGCGGCCTCCCCTCCCGAGGCGCCCTCCCCTTCGAGGCGCTGGAGGCGCTGAAGCACGACAAGAAGCGCGCGTACGGGAAGCTGCGCTGGGTCCTGCCGGTCGCGC
Organism: Planctomycetota bacterium; assembly: GCA_036273915.1. GTDB lineage: Bacteria > Planctomycetota > PLA2 > PLA2 > PLA2 > PLA2. Next base: position 3,231 of record DASUGR010000176.1, read on the forward strand.
TCCAAGACGTCCGCGTCTTCGGCGACGTGCCGGAGGCGCTGGTGAAGGAGTGCCTCCCGTGATCGAGAGCCTGCGCTTCGAGCTCCAGCGGACGAAGCGCCTGGGCGACGGCGCGCTCGACCAGATCGACGAGGCGGCGTGGCACTGGCGGCCCGACCCCGAGGCGAACAGCATCGCGATCGTCGTGCAGCATCTCCACGGCAACATGCTGTCGCGGTGGACGGAGTTCCTCACGGCGGACGGCGAGAAGCCGACCCGCCGGCGCGACGCGGAGTTCGAGCCGGAGGAGCTTGATGCCGCCGGGCTGCGCGCGCGGTGGGAGGAGGGCTGGCGCGTCTGCTTCGGCGCGATCGAGCCGCTGACGGACGGCGATCTCGCGCGGACGGTCCGGATCCGCGGCGAGCCGCTCACGGTGCTCGACGCGATCCTCAGGCAGGTGTCGCACTACGCCTACCACGTGGGCCAGGTCGTGTGGATCGCGCGGGCGCGGTGCGGCCCATCGTGGAAGTCGCTGTCGATCCCGAAGGGCAGGTCGGGCGAGCACCGCGAGGGCCGCTACAAGCGCACCTGAGTGCGCCAGTGCTGGCGCACTTTCAGGTGCGTAACCTGCTTCCGCACAACAGGTTGCGCCGCTTCCGCAGGTCAACCGTTACCCTGGGAACACGAGGAGTTTGGTGATGGCGCCGAGGGCGGAGGCGGCGATCACCCAGCGGATCCAGCTGCCGCCGCGCTTCACCGCCAGGCGCGCCGCGATCCACGCGCCGCCCATGTTGCCGCACCCGAGCACGAGCCCCTCCGCGAAGAGCAGCTTGCCGTCCAGCAGGAACACGACGAGCGTCGGCACCGTCGCCACCAGCACGACGAACACCTTCGTCGCGTTGGCGCGCACGAGGTCGAGCGACAACCCGCCCACGAGGCACGCGAGGAGGATGAACCCGACGCCCACCTGCACGAGGCCCGTGTAGAAGCCGACGAGCAGGAACGTGACCTCCGTCCACGGCGAGCGAAGAGGGGGGGTCTTGGGGGGACGGACGAACGCGCTCACCGCGACGAGACCCATCGAGAGGGAGAGCGCCACCCGCATGGCGCTGTCCGGCAGGAGCGTCGCGACGTAGGCGCCCGCGACGCCGCCGAGCGTCATCGGGACCGCGAGGCGGATCGCGAGCCGGAAGGGCACCGCGCGCCCCGTCGAGAACCCGGCCACGCCCGCGAGGTTCTGGAAGAGGATCGCGATCCGGTTCGTGGCGTTCGCGAGGCCCGGGCTGCCGGTGACCCACTCGAGCGCGGGGACCGTCACCGCCGAGCCGCCGCCGGCAAGGGTGTTCAGGAACCCGGCCAGCAGGCCCGCGGCCGCGAGGATGAACGCCTGGAGCGGGTCCACGCGGCTCGATCGCCCCCGGACCCCCTGCTAATCGGGCTGCTGGGGACGCCCGTACTTCCGGAACTGGTCCTGGTCCTTCACGAACTGCTCCAGGATCTTCCGGTCGTTGTCGTTGATCTTCGTGTAGCGGAGCCGGTATTTCGACGCGCCGTCGCCGTCGTCGAGGTCGACGGCCATCGTGATCTCCGCCTCCATCTCGAAGAACCGCTCCTGGTCGAGGAAGGGCTGGCGGAACTTGATCCACAGCTTCCGGCCGATGAGCAGGTCCTCGGGGTCGATCTTCACCTTGTCCGGGTCGGACGGGTACTTGAAGGTGGGGCCGTCCTCGTAGATCGAGAGGATCTTGCCGACCGCCATCGTCTCGGGCGCGTCGAGCAGCCGGAAGAACATCGTGGTCGAGCCGAGGAGCTTCTCGTCGACCGGGACCCCCTCGCCCGTCACCGCCTGCTTGCCGCCCGCGCCCTGGAAGTACTTCACCGCCTCGCCGTCCTCGGGGAAGATCTTGAAGATCTGGTCGATGCCGAGCGTCTTGACCGTCGTCTGGACGAACTTCGACGGGTCGGAGAGGACGAGCTCGCCGTCGTACTCCTTGACCCGCTTCGCGGTCTTCACGAAGTAGCCCAGCGCCGAGGAGTTGATGAACCGCAGGTTTCTCAGGTTGAAGACGAGGCGGGTGCCCCCCTTCTCGATGAAGAGGTCGATCTTCTCGCTCACGGTCGGGAGGTTGAACGCGTCGAACTCCCCTGCGAACGAGATGATGTGGATGTCGCCCACCTGCTTGCGTTCGATCTTCATCCGGACCCTTCCTTGGCTACGGGAGGCGGCCGAGACTACCATTCCTGCCGCCGGGCCGCAATCGCGGCCCGCCCGGCGCGGCGCCCCGGGCGGCCCGGTTCGCGCATGATCCTCGTCACGGGATTCGAGCCCTTCGGCGGCCTCGGGAGGAACCCGACCGGGGAGATCGCGCGTGCGCTGGGGGGGGCCGTGCTGCCGGTGGACTACGCCCGCGTGGGCCCCGCGCTGGACGCGCTCCTCTCCCGGGGGCCACGGGCCGTGCTCCTCCTGGGGCTCGCGGTGGGGCGGCCCCGGATCAGCCTCGAGCGCGTGGCGGTCAACTTCCGCGACGGGCAGCGGCCCGACAACACGGGCCAGGCGCCGCGCGGGAGCGAGCTCCTCCCGGGCGGCCCCGCGGCCTACTTCTCGACGCTCCCGCTCGACGCGATGCACGCGGCGCTCGAGGGGGAGGGGTTCCCGGTCGAGTTCTCGCTCAGCGCGGGCGGGTACCTCTGCAACGCGGCGTTCTTCCTCGCGCGGCACAAGCTCGCGAGCAAACCCGTGCCGTGCGGCTTCGTCCACATGCCGCCGACGCCCGACCTCGCGCTCGCGGCGGAACCGCTGCCGTACGAGCGGCAGCTCCGCGCGGTCGAGCGCATGCTCGAGGTCATCGGCACGGCGGCCGCGTAGGACGAGCGGAGAGGAAGCGGAGGGGTTCCGGGGACCGTCCGAAGCGGCCGGTTCGGCGTCCCGGCGTTCCCGCGACCGCTTCCTGGCTAGAACCGCGCGGCGGACTCGTGCGGGCCGTCCTCCGGCTCCGGGATCGCGCGTGGCGATTCCTCGGCTTGGGCGCCGAGCGGCTTTCGCGCCGTGGTGCCCGCGATCGGCGGCCGGATCAGCCGCGAGCGCATCCATCGTACCGCGAACAGGTCGCGCAGCGACTTGAATACGCGGTTCATGACCCCGTACTTGCTCACGCCCGCCACCCGCGGCCGGTGCGACACCGGGCACTCGACCACCGTGTAGCCGTGGTAGCGGAGCAGCGTCGGGAAGAAGCGGTGCATGCCCTCGAAGAAGGGGATCGACTGGATCGCCTCCGCCCGGAAGAGCTTCAGCGGGCAGCCCGTGTCGCGGATCGTGTCGCCGGTCAGCTTGTTGCGGACGCCGTTCGCGATCTTCGTGCTCACGCGGCGGAGGAAGTTGTCCCGCCGCTTCTGGCGGTAGCCGACGACGGCATCGTTCGTGCCGAGCATCGCCTCGAGCTTCGGAAGGTCGGCCGGGTCGTTCTGCAGGTCCGCGTCGAGCGTCGCGATGAGCGCGCCCTTCGCGGACTTGATGCCCGTCGCGAGCGCCGCGGTCTGGCCGCAGTTCCTCGCGAAGAAGATCCCGTAGACCCGCGGGTCCCTCTCCGAGAGCTTCCGGATCAGCTCCTGCGACCCGTCCGTGCTGCCGTCGTCCACGAGGATCAGCTCCCAAGGGCGCTCCTCGCCCATGACCTCGCGGACGCGGGCGTAGAGCGCCTCGAGGTTCAAGACCTCGTTGAAGGCCGCTGCGACGAGGGAGATCGTGGGCACGGGCGCCAATCTAGCACCCCTCTCCCCCCGGACCCCCTCGCCCCGATTGCCCGGGAGAGCCCGACCTACGGCGTGGCGAACGGCTGCGCGACGATAATGAGGTTCTTGAGCCCGTTCGCGCTGCCGTCCAGACGCTGCGGATCGTCCGGCGCCACGTTCAAGGCCTCGCTGATGTAGGCGAGGAACTGCCCGTCCCACGAGAGGGTGGGCTCGGAGGAGTCGCCGTCGCCGCCGCCGATGCCGTCCGTGTCGAGGCTCGCGCGGGCGAGCACGCTCGAGTTGCGGTCGAGCACGAAGACGTCGGTGAAGCCCTCCGTGTCGTCGCTCGCGAGGTCGCTGGCCGCCGAGGCGAACGCGAGGAACCGGCCGTCGGCCGACAGCGACGGGCCCGAGCTCGGGCCGCCGCCCTCGCCGCCGCCCACCGCGTGGGAGGCGAGCAGGGTCGTGCCCGCGCTGCGGTCCCGGACGTACACCTGGCGCGGGCCCATCGTGGCGACGTTGCGCGCCGTGAAGGCCACGATCGTCCCGTTCAGCGAGATCGCCGGCTCGCGCGCCTCGATGTACTGCTCGACGCCGGCGCTGTTCACGCTGATGCGCTCCATCGACTTCGTCGCGCGGTCGTAGAGGAACACGTCGGGCGACTGGTTCGTGTCGCCGGCGACGAGGTTCGCCGCCGCCGAGACGAACGCGACGTAGCGCCCGTCGGGCGTGACCACCGGGTCGGTGCTGTCGCCCGCCGCGGGCGTGAAGCCGTCCGACGTGGTGATCATCTCGAGCGTGCCGCCGAGCAGGTCGTAGACGTAGATCTGCGACGCGCCGTTCGGCGTCTCCTGCGGGCTCCCGGGCGTGTAGAGGTTGGTCGCGCGCGTGGCGAAGACCACGAAGCGGGCGTTGCCGCTGATCACCGCCGAGGTGACGTCGTCGTTCGCGGGCAGGCCGTCGACGCCGAGCGAGACGAGGTTGTTCTGGTTGCCCGCGAGGTCCTTCAGGAACACCTGCGTCGAGTCGCGGAAGAAGAGGACGCCGGTGAGCGGGTCGAGCAGGTTCGACGCCTGCGAGCGGAACACGACGAAGCTCGTCGCGCCGTCGACCGACCCGTCGCCGCTGTCGTCGTCCGGCCTCACGAACCGGTCGACCAGCACGGCGCCGATCTGCGTCGGGTTCGAGGGCGCCCCCGCGGGCGGCGCCCGGTAGCTCACGGGCGCGAGGTCGAGGTTCGCGCCGTTCGCGAGGAACACGAGGCTCGGCTGCCCGCCGTCGGTGAACGTCAGGAAAAGGCTGTTGCTCGCGGTGAAGCGAGGCTCGCTCAGGTCGCCCGTGCCGGCGATACGCCGCGGCGCGCCGCTGAGCGTCGCGAGCGACGCCCCGAACGTGTCACGCCCGTCGCACGCGGCGAAGAGCCCGAGCGCGAGCAGCCAGATCGCTTCCCTCTTCCTCATCGGTGCGGCCCTCCTTGGCGTGCTAGAGGATAGGCGCGCTCCGCGGCCGCTTCAACGCAAGGAGGGGCGAGGAAAAGGGGGCCGGGGGAGCGGTGCGGTGAAAAAGATGGACGTTTCACCGGAGCGGCACGGCGGCGAGGACGTCGGCGAGGATCTGGTCGCTGGTCACGCCCTCCGCCTCGGCCTCGAAGTTGAGACCCAGCCGGTGGCGCAGCGCGGCCTTGAAGATTTCCGGGATTTCACCCCGCTCCGCGTGGGGCCGGCCGGCCATGAGCGCTCTCGCCTTGAGGCCGAGCGCGATCGCGAGCGCGCCGCGCGGGCTCGCGCCGTGCCGCACGTAGCGGCGCACCGAGTCCGGCGCGTCCCTGCCCTCCGGGTGGGTCGCGAGCACGAGCCGCGCGATGACCTCCCGCACCTCCGCGGCGAGCACGACGTCGCGCGAGAGCGCGATCAGCGACGCGATCTCCGCCGCGGTCGTCACCGGCTCCCCGCGCGCGGGCGGCGGGCGGCTCGCGAGGCCGACGATCTCCACCAGCTCCTCCTGCGAGGGCACCTGCACGTGGATCTTGAAGAGGAAGCGGTCGAGCTGCGCCTCGGGCAGCGGGTAGGTGCCCTCCATCTCGAGCGGGTTCTGCGTCGCGAGGACGAAGAAGGGGGTCGGGAGGGGACGGCTCTGCCCGTCCGACGTCACCTGCCGCTCCTCCATCGCCTCGAGCATCGCCGCCTGCGTCTTCGGCGTCGCGCGGTTGATCTCGTCCGCGAGGAGCACGTTCGCGAAGACCGGGCCCTGGCGGAACCGGAACTCCCGCCCCCCGGACCCCCCCTCGTGGAGCACCATGGTGCCCGTCACGTCCGCCGGCATGAGATCCGGCGTGAACTGGATCCGCGAGAACGACGCCTGGATCGCCTCGGCCAGCGTGCGCACGAGCAGCGTCTTGCCGATGCCCGGCACGCCCTCGAGGAGGCAGTGGCCGCCGGCGAAGAGGCCGGTGAGGACCGTGTCGATCGTCTCGCGCGCGCCGACGATGCGCTCGCCGATGCGCTTCCGGAGCGCGGCCGTGAGCTCGGCGCACCGCTCGACCTGTGCCTCGACCGTCATCGCAAGGGGCAGCGTACCAAGGGGGGGTGCGGGGGCCAAAACCTCAGGGGGGCATGAGGCCGCCGTGCGCCTGGATCAGGTAGAAGACCTCCTTCCGCGCGAGCGAGAGGCGCTTGCTCACGTCCGGGGGCACGAACTCGCCCGGCGCCGCCCACTCGCGGGGCTCCTCGGGCATCGCGCCCGTGACCTCCCCGTCGAGGTCGACGGCGAAGACCGCGTCCTTCTCGTCCTCGAGGCGCACGACCACGGCCTTCCCGTCCTTCGTCCAGTAGACGTGCAGCCCCGGCGGCATCCCCTTCGCGTCCGCGACGTGGAGGACCTTCAGGAACGCCGCCATCGGTTCGCCCGCCGCGATGATGAAACGCGTGCCGCCCTCGCGCGACGCGACCGTCAGGTAGGCGACCTTGTCGGGGCCGCGCGCCTGCACGACCGCGAGGCGCCCCTCGTTGCCGATGCCGAGGAAGAGCCAGACGAACGCCGCGGTCGCCGGAAGCGGACGGAGGAGCGCGGCCTTGTCCCGCCTGACCGCGAGGAGCAGGAGGTGCCCGACGGGCCCGAGGAGCACGAGGAGCCCGCCGATCGGCGGGACCTTGTGGAGCAGCTCCTCCGAGAGGTAGTAGCCCACGAGCCCCGGGCTCACCTGCCGGCCCGGGAGCACGATGCCGTCGCCCGCGATCCAGGTCGCGAGGACGGCCACGAGCCCGGCCGCGGCGAAGAGGAGCGCGGCGATCGCCGCCGCCGCGAACGGCGGGCGGGACCGGAGCGACGCCCACGCGCCGTACGCGCTCGCGGCGGCCGAGAGCAGCAGCACCGTGAGGCCGCTCACGCGGAGGGGGCCTCCGTCCGGCCCGACGCCTTGAGGTCGTCGAGCGGCCGCGCGCGGAACCCGACGCCGCACGCCGCGGCGATCGCGCGGCACTTCGAGACGTCGACGTCCTCCGCGCCCTCGACGACCGTGAACGTCACCTCGTGCACGTGCGCCTTCGCCGCGCGCGCGAAGTCGAGGATGCCCTCAAACGCCGCCATGCCGAACGTGGACGGGCAGTGCTTTTCGTAGAGTGCGGCGTCGGAGTAGTTGAGGCTGATCGAGAGCGCGTCGACCACGCCCTCGAGCCGCGGCGTGATGTCCGTGCCGTGGATCAGGTTGCCGTGGCCGTTCGTGTTGACGCGGATCCTCGTGCCGCGCGTCCGGATCGCCTTCGCCGTCTCGAGGAGCGTCTCGAGCCGGATCATCGGCTCGCCGAGGCCGCAGTAGACGATCTCCCTGTAGCCCGACGGGTCGCCGACGGCCTGGAGCACCTCGCGCGGCGACGGGTCGCGCGCGAGCGCCAGGTCGTGACCCCACGCGACGCGGTCGGGCCCCTCGCGCGGACAGAAGTAGCAGTGCGCGGTGCAGAGCCGCGTCAGGTTGACGTAGAGCGCGTCCCCGATCGCGTAGGCGATCTTCCCGGGCCCTTTCGGCTTCAGGTCGAAGAAGCGCCGTGCGTTCCGCGTGGTCGCGCGCGCGAGCTCCTCGACGCCGACGCCCTTGATCTCCGCGAGGAACGCCGCGGTCCCGGCGACGAACGCGGGCTCGTTGCGCTTCCCGCGCTTGGCACCCGGCGGCAGGAACGGTGCGTCGGTCTCGAGCATGAGCTTGTCGAGCGGCACCGCGCGCGCCGCCTCGCGCAGCCTCTCCGCGTTCTTGTAGGTGACGTTGCCGCAGAAGGTCACGGCGAGGCCCAGGGAGAGGAACTCCTCCGCCTCCGCGCGGGTGCCCCCGAAGCAGTGCACGACACCCCTTGGATAGCCCTCGTCGCGGAGGATCCGGAGGACGTCGGTCTCCGCCTCGCGGCAGTGGACGATATAGGGGAGCGACATCTGCCGCGCGAGGTTGATCTGGCGGCGGAAGGCCTCCTCCTGCGTCGCCTTCGGCGCCTTCATCCAGTGGTAGTCGAGGCCGCACTCGCCGACGGCGGTGAAGTCCTCGGTGCGGATGAGCCGCTCGAGCGCCGTCCAGTCCGTCTCGAACGTGTCGAGCCCGGTCGGGTGGAGCCCGCCCGCGGCGTAGACGAGGTCGGTCTCCTTCGACCGCGCGAGCGCGGCGCGCGTGCCCTCGAGGCCGACGCCGACTTCCACGATCGCGACGATGCCGGCGGCGCGTGCGCGGTCGTACATCTCTTCGCGATCGCCGTCGAACGCGTCGAAGTTGGTGTGCGCGTGGGTGTCGACGAGCTCCAAGCCGGGCGCATTATCCCCTTGAGGGAAGCGGAGGGGGCTCCGGGGGTGGGGTCAGGCCGACGGGCTCACCCCTTCCAGCCGTCGCGGCGGCCGTCCGCGCTCCTGCCGGGACACACGTCCACCGGGTAGCGGCGGGACGTGCCTTCGGTCGACGGTGGCTTCTCCGGAAGCGGACGACCGTGCCTGATCAGGTCGAGGGCCTGCGAGAAGCGCACCGCGGAGACGGTCTGCTCGTTCGGCAGGGTCGGCGGCGTCATGGTCAGGTTCACCCAAAGCAGGCCGTTCGGGTCGCGCCGCGGGCTGAGCTGCCAAGTCGTGCCGCCGGAGCATCGGATCGTCCAGTCGGCCGTATCGACCTCGTCCACCGTGCGCGTCCAGGCCGCCGCCTTCCTTGCGGCGCCCCACGCCAGCTCGTGCGTCGTGCTGAACACGGGCCAGCAGTAGTCGACGGTCGTGCTCTCGTCCTTGGGGGACGCCGCGCACGCCGCGAGCAGCAGGGCGAGCGGAAAGGCGCGCACGCGACGGATTGTAGCGCGTGTACCCTATACCCCCTCCCGTGCGCGCCGCCTACCTCGCCTCCCGCGTGCTTCCCGACGCCGATTCGGCGATCCGGGACGGCGCCGTCGTCGTCGAGGGCGAGCGCATCGCCTGGGTGGGCGCCTCGCGCGACCTCCCCGCCGTGGACGAGCGGCTCGACCTCGGCAACGCGGTCCTCCTGCCCGGCCTCGTGAACGCGCACAGCCACTTGGACCTCACCCACTTGAAGGGCAGCGTGCCGTTCGAGGGCGAGTTCGCGAGGTGGGCCGAGAAGATCATGCACGGGCGGAAGAAGCCCGGCATGGCCGAGGCGGCGCGGAAGGGCATCCGCGAGGCGCTCGCGCGCGGCACCACGACATTCGGCGACATCGTCGACCGGAGGAGCTTCGGCGAGATCGTCGAGGCGTTCCGCGAGACCGGTGCGCGCGGCCGCCTCTTCGTCGAGGCGATCGGGTTCAGGCCCGAGCAGGCCGACGAGGTCTTCGACGCCGTGTGGGACCTCGTCGAGATGCGCGCGCTGCCGGCAAACGTCGCGACCGGCATCAGCCCGCACGCGCCCTACTCTGTCTCGCGGCCGCTGCTCGAGCGCGCGGTCGCGGTCGCGGACGGCCACGGCCGCCCGCTCGCGGTGCACCTCGCCGAGACGCTCGAGGAGCTCGCGTTCCTGCGCCACGGCATCGGCCCCCTGCGCGAGCTCCTGAAGCGCGCGGGCGCGGACGACCCCTCGTACGTGCCGGACGGGTCCGCGACCGCGTTCGTGAAGCGGCTCGACCTCGCGCGCGCGCCGCTGCTCCTCGTGCACGGGAACTACCTGCGCCCGCGCGACGTGCCGGCGGGCGCGTTCGTCGTCTACTGCCCGACCGCGCACGCGTTCTTCAAGCACCCCGAGCACCCGGTCCTCGAGCTCCTCGAGGAGGGCGTCCGCGTCGCCCTCGGCTCGGACAGCGCGGCGTCGGGCGACACCGTCGACCTCCTCTCCGAGACCCGGCACCTCGCGGCCGCGCGGCCCGACGTGGCACCGAAGGCCGTCTTCCGGATGGCGACCGAGTGGGGGGCGCGCGCGCTCGGCTTCGAGGCGGGGACGCTCAGGGCGGGGAGCCTCGCCGACCTCGCGGCGTTCACGCCGGCGCTCGGCCACGAGGTCCTCGGCAATCCGGAGACGCGGTGCGTCCTCACGGTCGTCGGCGGCCGCATCGTTCATCGAGTTGACCCGGCGGCCCCCCTCGGCGAAACTGCCGGACTCCCCACGGTGGCGTAGCCAAGTGGTAAGGCAAGGGATTGCAAATCCCTCACCCCCGGTTCAAATCCGGGCGCCACCTCCAAGCGAACCGCCCCGCGAGATCCGGCTTGCGGGGCCGGTTCTCCCCTTCCCCGGACCCCATCCCCTTTCCCCCGGCGTGCGCGCGCGGGTCGAGGGGGAGCCGATGCGCGCCGCCGCCCGTGCCGCTCGAGAGAGCCGTTTGCTACGCGGTGCCGCCCTGGTCGACGAGCGCGCCGAGCTCGAGCACGAGCTTGATGTTCTCGCCGCGGCGGAGCTCCTCGAGCCAGTTGGCGTGCCACGCGTGGACCGAGCGGCGGAGCCGCTGCGTCAGCGCGAACCGCGAGAAGGGCTTCGGCATGTAGTCGCATTTCGGGAGCAGCGGGGCGGGGACGCGCTTCTCGATCTGCTCCTCGACGCGCACGCCGTTCCCGGTCATGAGCACGCACTGGAGCGAGGGCTCGATCTGCCAGAGGGCGAGGCAGGTGTCGATGCCGTCGGCGCCGCCCGGAAGCACGATGTCCAGGAGCGCGACGGTGAGCCGGCCGGGCATGCCCTTCAGGCCCTTCGCCGTCGTCACCGCCTCCTCGCCGGATGCCACCGGGTGCACCTGCACCTCCACGCCGTCGGGCGCGAGGTCCTTCGTGCCCGTGATGTACGCCTCGACGAGCTTCAGGATGTTCGGGTCGTCGTCGACCACGAGGACGTGGGCGCGCTCGACCTTGCCGCCGAGCTCCTCGCCGCGGTCCACGAGGGCGAGGCGCTCCAAGACGCTTTTCGACATGGATGTCCCTTGCCCTCTTTTCGGGTTTTGACCGGGGGGATTTGAGCCCGGCCTCCGCAGTGCCCGGGGTAGACCTGCGGGGAGGGCAGGCGTAGGCTTATGGCATGCGGTGGGAGGACCAGCGGGACGGCCGCCACATCTTCCTCGAGGGCGAGTTGGACCATGAGGCGTGCGAGACGATCGGCGCCGCCTTCCACGACGCGGTCGCGCAGGCGAAGGGCACGGTCGTCGTCAACCTCCACCGGGTCCCCTTCGTGTCGAGCAAGGGGATCTGGCTGCTGCTCGAGTCGCGCAGCAACATGAAGCGGGAGGGCCGGCAGCTGCTCGTGCGCGGGCTCGGCCCGCACGTGAGGAAGACGTTCGAGACGGTCGGCGTCTTCAAGGCCGCGCCCGAGTGGGACGCGTAGGGGGTCTGGCCGGGGCGGCCGCTACGCGACCGTCGTCGAGAGCGCCTCGCGGACCGCGCGCAGCAGGTCCGTGGGTCGCATCGGCTTCGTCAGCTTGACGACGGGGCCGAGCAGCTCGTCCATGTGCTTGCTCTTGTCGAGGAGCGCCGGCAGCGCGCCGGTCATCACGACGAAGCGGAGGCCGGGCTTCTGCTTCCGCAGCTCGACCACCGTGTCGAGGCCGTTCTTGCGCGGCAGGATGAGGTCGATGATCGCGATGTCGTAGTCGCCCTGCGCGTTGGCGGCGACCGCGTCCTCGCCGTCCGTCACCTCGTCCACCGTGTGGCCGTCGTGCTCGAGGACCGTTCGCAGGAGGTCGCGGACGATCTTCTCGTCGTCGGCGATCAGGATCTTGGCCATGCGTTTCCCCCATCCGTTATCGGCGCGAGCGGGAGGGAGGCTGTAGGGGTTCCGGGGGCCGCCCCCGGGCCCCCTCCGCGTCCCTACCTGAGGCCGTGGACCTGCTTGAAACGCGGCCAATCGCGCTTGAGGTCGAGGAACGCGGCGAAGTCCTTCACCCTCAGGAAGGGGTTCATGAGCGCCTCCAGGGCGAGCGTGCTCGACGGCCGGCAGCCGTAGTCGTGGCCGGGCCATACGGTCGTCTCGGGCGGCAGCTCCCGAAGCACCCGCCGCAGGCTCGCGTACTCGGCGCGCGCCTCCTCGTCCGTCGACGTGCCGCCGACCTTGCCGACGAAGAGGAGGTCCCCCGTGATCGCGACCTTCTCCGCCGGCAGGAAGAAGAGCAGGTGGTCCTCCGTGTGCCCCGGCACGTGGAGCGGGCGGATCGTGACGGAGCCGACGGCGACCTCGTCCCCGTCGGCCAGCGCGACGTCGGGCGGCGACGGCGCGTTCGCGTGCGCGGCGATCCTCGCGCCGGTCTTCCCCTTCAGCTCCGCGTTGCCGTTGGTGTGGTCCCCGTGCCCGTGCGTGTTGAGGATCCAGGCGATGCGGAGCCCCTGCGCGCCCGCGCGCTCGAGGAAAAGCTCGGGGGAGAACGCCGGGTCGATGGCCGCCGCGACGCGCGCGGCCCGGTCGCCCACGAGGTAGCCGAAGTTCCGGTCGCCGCCGACCCGGATCTGCTCGAGGATGAAGTCCACGGCGCGGGTCTACGCCTCGTGCACGACCGAGACGACGCGGTTCAGGTCCTCGAGCATCGCCTGCCAGCGCCGCCCGCCGAGCCGCTCGACGAACGTCTTCTGCGCCTTCTCCCAGAGCGGAATCGCGGCGAGGAGCAGGCGCTCGCCCTTCGGCGTGAGACGCACGCTGCTCGCGCGCTCGCCGCGGGTGTCCGAGATCCTGAGCAGGCCCTCGCGCGCGAGCGGCTGCAGGTTGCGCGTCAGCGTGCTGCGGTCGACGTTCAGCATGCGCGCGAGCTCCGGCAGCTTCGCCGTGCCTTCCGCGGAGACCGCCACGAGGATCACGAACTGCGTCGAGCGCAGGCCGCCCGGGTGCAGCACCGCGTCGAACATCTGCGTGACGGCCCGCGACGCCTTGCGGAAGTTGAAGCACGCGCACACGCGCGCGGCTTCGGCAAGGGTCTTCGGGTCGGGTTTGGAGTTCTTCTTCGGAGGCACTTTTGGAGAGCGAACCGTTGCGTGCCCAAGTCTAGCACGCGCCCGGTCCGCGGGTCGGCGCGGGATCGATGCGGAGGGGCCCGGGGGACCGGCGCCGGTCAACCCGGCGGGAGGAGCCCCGCGCGCCGCTGCGCCTCGCGCCAGTACTTCTCGGCGCGCCGGACGGAGAAGTCGAGCTCCTCCGGACGCACGTCGCGCCGGACGCGCGCGGGGACGCCCGCCACCATCACGCGTGGCGGCACGATCATGCCCTCCGGCACGAGGGCCCCGGCCGCGACGATCGAGTCGTCGCCGATCTCGGCCCCCGCGAGCAGCGTGGCGTTGATGCCGACGAGGCAGCGGTCGCCGATCCGCGCGCAGTGCAGCGTCGCCTTGTGGCCGACGGTCACGTGGTGACCGACGTGCAGCGGCACGCCCGGGTCGGGGTGGACCATGCAGAGGTCCTGGATGTTGGTCATCTCCCCGATGAAGAGCGGCGCATCGTCCCCGCGCAGCACGCTGTTCCACCAGACCGAGACGCCGTGGGCGAGGCTCAAGGCGCCCTCGAGGACCGCGGTCGAGGCGACGAGGGCCGCCCCGTACCGGTCCATCGACCGTGTCGACGCCATCGGCGGGCCTAGTGGTGCCCGGACGTCTCGAGGTGCGGGCGGAAGCGCCGTTCCATGCTCCACCGGCCGAGGTAGCCGATGAGCGCGATGGTGGAGAGGAAGCAGAGGGCGTGGGCCTTCACGTCGTGGCCATGGTCGATCGCCATGAGGAGCCCGATCAGCGTGACGAAGAAGCTCCCGAGGAGGCCCACGCTCACGAGGAGGAAGGCCCAGCCGCGCATCCGGAAGAACCCGATCGCGGTGATGACCACGAGGATCCCCCAGATCACGGCCGTGATCTTGCCGAAGGCGCCGGCGTGATCCAGGCCGTCGATCATGCGGACGAACCCCCAGAGGCCCAGGAGGATGGCGAGCAGCTTGATAAGGGCATTGTGGAAGGAGTCGCTCACGGCGGGAGCATCGTAGCGGCATCGCCCGACGCGGCAATAATCTGGGTACCGATGGAAGATCCCGCGCTGCGCGCCTACCGGAGGGCGATCACCGGCTTCGTGCTCGTGGGCGCCCTCATCGCGGCGATCGTGGGGGGGGTGCTCCTCTGGCGGGGCCACGTGTTCGAGGCCCTGCTCGCGCTGGTCGCGGTGGGCTTCTTCGTCCTCCTCGCCCACGGGTACCGGCAGGACGAGGAGGAGCGGAAAAACCCGCGGTAGCTCGAAACAGACCTTGGACGGGCCTCCCCGGCCCCCGGAGCCCCCCCGTATCGGATCTTTCCGGCCCCGCTCAAGGCTGGGCGCCAAGGGTCCGATGAGACGACGGAGCGTCGAGATGCCCTACCTCGTCACGGTCGCCGGCTCGCGGATCCCCCTCCGCCGGGGCCAGAGCTACTCCATCGGCCGCGGCATGGACTGCGACGTCGTCGTCGAGGACTCCGCCGCGTCGCGCCGGCACGCCGCGCTCTCCGTCGCCCGCACGAGCGACGCCGTCTTCCTCGAGGACTGCGCCAGCCGGAACGGCACGTTCGTGAACGGGGAGCCGGTCACCTCCCGCGTCGCGCTGCGCGAGGGGGCGCGCATCCAGGTCGGCGGCAGCATCTTCCTCGTCCGCCTGAAGGAGCGCGAGGAGGAGCGGGAGCTCTCCGACACCGGCACGGTGGCCTTCGACCAGGGCACGTTCGTGCAGGATCTCGACGGTGGCGAGCTGGCGCGCTACGGCCTCGTCGAGCTCCTGAAGCTCGTCTTCAACGCCCAGCGGAACGTGACCGTCCACGTGGCGCTCGCCACCGAGCACGCGAAGATCGAGGTCCGCGGGGGCGAGGTCCTCTACGCCGAGTGCGGCGGCCTCCAGGGGTTCAACGCGCTCGTGAAGCTCGGCCGGCAGGCCAGCGGCATCTTCTGGCTGGTCGAGACCGAGCAGCCCTGCGACCGGAACATCAACGAGCCCTTCGTGCGGCTCCTCTCCGAGCTCCAGCGCTGCCTCGCGCCCTCCGCCCCGGGCCCCGCCCGGGCCTAGGTCCCCTTGCCCCGGGGCAGGAGCCCGCATTGGGGCCTCCCGTGGTTAGGATTTGGTCTTCGCGGGACCGCCCGCGTAGTCGGAACATGCCGTATCTCGTCACTGTCGAGGGACAACGAATCCCGCTGCGCCGGGGCCAGGCGTACACGCTGGGCCGCGGCCGCAAGTGCGACGTCCTGCTCGAGGACCGCGCCTGCTCGCGCTCCCACGCGCGCCTCACCGTCGATCGCGGCGGCCGGGCGCTGATGCTCGAGGATCTCCACAGCCGGAACGGCACCTTCCTCGACGGCGACCTCGTGCTCGGTCCGCGCGAGGTGCCCGAGGGCGGTCGCATTCGCGTCGGCACCACGATCTTCCTCGCGCACGTCAAGGAGGCGGACGACGAGGAGCGCTTCGCGGAGACGGGCACGATGGGGTTCGACGACCTGCCCCAGCCCGATCTCGAGGCGGGCGAGCTCGAGCGCACGGGCCTGATCGAGGTCCTGACGCGGCTCCTGATCGACCGCCGCGACGTGACGCTGCGCATCGCGCTCGCGGACGGCGAGGCGCGGATCGAGGTCCGGAACGGCGAGGTGCAGGCTGCGGAGTACGGCGGGCACACGGGCTTCAACGCCCTCGTGCGCGTGGGACGCCGCGCAACCGGCATCTTCTGGCTGTCCGAGAACAAGACGCCCATCGAGCGGAACATCGGCGAGCGGCCCGACCGCCTCCTGTCGCTCCTCGCGCGCTGCCTCGACCCCGCTCCCTCCCGGTAGCGCCTCGTGGCGCCGCCGTGGACGCGAAGGAAGGTCGACGCCATCCCGAAGAACGCGGCCGGGAAGCCGCTCCGGCGCGAGCTCCGCGGCCGGCTGCGGGACGCGTGATCGCCGCGGGCGAGACCCGGGCGCGCGTTCCTTGGTCCCGGTGCTAGCTTCGGCGAGGAGAATGCGGAGTCTGCTCGGCTCCGCACCGACGTGTTCGAGTGCCGTGGATCCGATCGGCCGAGCCGGGCTGGAGGGTGCGTGCGGGGCTTGGGAACGTCCGATGCAACTTAGCGTCCGGGACGCCGCTCGGCTCCTGAATGCCACCGAGCGCGCTGTCCACCGATGGATCAAGGAGCGGGGCCTGCCCCACTACAAGGTCCAGGAGCAGACGCGGTTCAACCGGGTCGAGCTCCTGGAGTGGGCGACGGGCCAGGGGATCGCGATATCGCCGGAGGTCTTCCAGGGGGAGGCCGCCGACGACTCGTCGCCGAGGCTCTCGGAGGCACTGGAGATCGGCGGCATCCACCACGGCATCCCCGGCGACGACCAGCAGCAGGTCCTCCGCGCGCTCGTGTCCGTCCTGCGGCTGCCGCCCGATGTGGACCGGGAGTTCGTCTGCGCGGCGCTCATGGCGCGCAAGAACGCCGGCTCGACCGGCATCGGCGGCGGGATCGCGATCCCCCACGTGCGGAACCCCGTCATCCTCCGGCTGTCGCGTGCCCAGGCTTGCCTCGCCTTCCTCAGGAAGCCCATCGATTTCGGGGCGATGGACGGGAAGCCGGTCGTCGCGGTCTTCGCGCTCTTCTGCCCGACGGTGCGGACGCACCTGCGGCTGCTTTCGAGGCTCGCCTACGTCCTCCGCGACGACTCGCTCCGGAAGGCGATCGAGCGGCAGGCGCCGCAGGACGAGATCCTCTCTCTGGTCCGCGCGGAGGAGGAGAAACTCCAGTCCGCGCGAAGCGGGGGGGCCTGGGCGACCGCCTCCCCCGAGTGACTCGTGCTCCCCGGCCTCGTTTTCCTCCTCGCGTCCGCGCTCCTCGCGCTGGCGGCGGTTCGGATGCCGCGGCTCTCCGGCGCGATCTCCGCGCTCGGATGCATCCTCGGCGGCGGTCTCCTCCTCCGCGCTGCCGTCCCCGTCCTGCTCGGCGGCGCGCCGATCGAGATCCATCTCCCGCTCGCGCTTCCCGGCGGCGCGTTCGCCCTCGGTCTCGACGCGCTCTCCGCGCTCTTCGTGACGCTCGTCGCCGCGCTCGCGATCCCCACCTCGATCTTCGGCGTGGGCTACCTCCGGGGCCACGCGCGTTCCGGCGGGGCGTTCGCCCTCTTCCCCGCCGTCGTGGCGGCGATGGCCGTCGTCGCCACCGCGAGGAACGGCCTCCTCTTCCTCATGGCGTGGGAAGCGATGACGCTCGGGTCGTACTTCCTCGTCGCGTTCGAGCACGAGAAGGCCGAGGTGCGCAGCGCGGGGTTCAAGTACCTCGTCGCGTCGCAGCTCGGCGGCGCGTGCATCCTCGCGGCGCTCGGCATCCTCGCGACCGGGGCGGATTCCCTCGACTTCGCGTCTTTCGCCGCGGCCGCGGCGCGGATGGACCCGTGGCGGCGCGCGGTCGTCTTCGCGCTCGCGCTCATGGGCTTCGGGACGAAGGTCGGGCTCGTTCCCCTCCACGTCTGGCTGCCGCTCGCGCACCCGGCGGCGCCGAGCCACGTCTCCGCGCTCATGTCGGGCGCGCTCATCAAGATGGGCTTCTACGGCATCCTGCGCGTGCTCGTCTTCCTCGGTCCGCCTCCGCTCGGCTTCGGCCTCGCGCTGACGATCGTGGGGGCGATCACCCTGCCCGTCGGCATCGTCTTCTCGCTCGGCCAGCGCGACCTGAAGCGCGCGCTCGCCTACTCGAGCATCGAGAACATGGGCGTCGCCGCCGTCGGGTCCGGTCTCGCGCTGCTCGGCCAGACGCTCGGGGCGCCCCGCGTCGCGATGGCCGCCGCGTGCGGCACGCTGCTCCATCTCCTGAACCACATGCTCATGAAGGGGTCCCTCTTCCTCGCCGCCGGATCCGTCGTGCACGCGACGCACGCGCGCGACATCGAGCGCCTCGGCGGGCTGCTCGGCCGCATGCGCTTCACGGGCGCTGCCTTCCTGACGGGCTCGGCCGCCATCTCCGCGCTTCCGCCGCTCTGCGGGTTCCTCGGCGAATGGCTCATCCTGAGCGCAGCGTTCGAGGCCACGGCGGCGTTCCCGATGCGCGCGAAGGTGGTCGTGCTCCTGGCGATCCTCGCGGTCATCCTCGGCGCCGGGCTCGCCGCGGCGTCCTTCTGCCGGCTCTTCGCGACCGTGTTCCTCGGCCAGCCCCGTTCCGAAGAGGCTCGCCACGCGCGCGAGCCGGGAGCCGCGCTCGTGCTGCCCACGGTCGTGATGGCCGGCGCCTGCGTCCTGCTCGGCATCTTCCCGCGCACGGCGATCGCGCTCGTGCGCCACGCAGCCGTCGTGGTCGCCGGGATCCCCGCGCCCCTCGACGCGGCGCTCGCGGCGCCCCTCGCGGCAGCGTCGAGGATCGGCGCGCTCGCGGCGTGCCTCCTCGGCCTCGTCCTCCTCCTCGCCGCGGCGCGCCGCGTGCTCGGCCGCGGCGTCCGACCGGCGCGGGCGGACACCTGGGGTTGCGGCTATGCGCTGCCGGGACCGCGGCTCCAGTACACCGCATCGTCGTTCGGCGAGCCGCTGACGCGGGCGTTCGACGCCGTCCTCGACCCGCGCAAGGAAGAGACGAGGCCCGCGGGGTTCTTCCCGGTCCGGGTCTCCCGGACGACGGATGTCCCCGACCGCGTCGAGGCGAAGCTCTACCTGCCGCTCTTCGCGCGCGTCGCCCGCAGGCTGGGCGCCGTGCGACGGTTCCAGCACGGGGAGCTGTCCAAGTACCTTCTCCAGATCGCCGCCGTCCTCGTGATCCTGCTCCTCTGGGCCATCGCCGCATGACGTGCAGATGACGCCGACCGCGCTGCTTCTCGCCGGGATCCTCCTGCTCCTCGTGGGCAGCGTGCTCGCGGCGGCGGCCGCGAGGGCGCGTCCGGTCGCCCACGCGCTCTTCCTCGCGTCGATCCTCGCGGGTCTCGCGCTCGCCGCGATCTCCGCGGTGCGCGTGCTGGGCGGAGCCGAGCCCGGCGCGGTCCGCGGCGCGTGGGCGGTGCCGGGGGGCTTCTTCCATCTCCGCCTCGACGCCCTCGGCGCATGGTTCGCGGTCGTCGTCGCGCTGGTCTCTGCCCCGATCGCGGTCTACGCGGTCGCGTACTTTGCACGCGCGGGGGCTCGCACGTTCGGCAGCTTCTCGATCTTCCTCGCCTCGCTGCTCGCGGCGCTCCTCACCCTCTCGGCCGCGCGCAACGCGCTGCTCTTCCTCGCCGCGTGGGAGGTCGTAACGCTCGCCGCCCATCTCCTCGTCACGCTGGAGCACGAGAAGGACTACGTCCGCTTCTCGGGGAGGCTCTACATCTTCGCGAACCACTCCGCCGCGTTCTGCCTCATCGCCCTGATCGGCATCCTCGCCGTCGGCGCGGACTCCTTCGATCTCGGGGAGTTCGGGCCGAACGGCGCTCCCGGCCTCTGCGTGGCGCTCGCGCTCGTCGCGTTCGGCACCAAGGCGGGCGTGATCCCCTTCCACATCTGGCTTCCGCACGCCCACCCCGCCGCCGCGAGCCCGGTCTCCGCGATGCTCAGCGGCATCGTGCTCAAGGCGGGGATCTTCGGCATCCTCCGGTTCCTGCCCGCGCTCGCCCACGGCGGCGCCGGGTGGGGCGTGCTGGTCCTCGTGCTCGGAGCCGTGGCCGGCGTGATGGGCGTGCTCTACGCCCTCGCGCAGCACGAGCTGAAGCGCCTCCTCGCGTACCACAGCGTCGAGAACATCGGGATCATCCTGCTCGGCATCGGGGTCGGGCTCATGGGCGCGCACGGCAAGCTCCCCGAGGTGGCGGTGCTGGGGTTCGCGGGCGCCCTCCTGCACATGCTCAACCACGCGGTGTTCAAGTCCCTGCTCTTCCTCGGCGCCGGGTCCGTGCTCCACGGGGCGGGCACCGGCGAGATCGACGAGCTCGGCGGCCTCGCCAAGCGGATGCCGGTGACCGCGCTCTGCTTCCTCGTGGGCTCCGTCTCCATCTGCGGCCTCCCGCCGTTCAACGGGTTCGTGAGCGAGTGGACCATCTACCGCGCGATGTTCCTCGATGCTCGGGGGGGCGCGGGGGCCGGGCGCCTGGCCGGCGCCACGGGGATCGTCTCCCTCGCGCTCATCGGGGGCCTCGCCGCCGCCTGCTTTGCGAAGGCGTTCTCCGCGGTCTTCCTCGGCGAGCCGCGCGGGCACGACGCCCCTGAGGCCCACGAGGCCCGCCCGTCGCAGCGGGCGGCGATGGCGTTCCTCGCGCTCCTCTGCCTCGCCGTCGGGCTCTTCCCGCACGTCGTGCTGGGGATCGTCTGGCCGGCGGCGGTGGAGCTGGCGGGAGGGGTTGGCGTCCGCGACGTTCCCGCGGTCGGACGCCTCGCCCCCTCGTATGCCGCGGCATCGGGCGTCGGGGCGCTCTTCGTCGGGCTCGCCCTCGTCCTCGCCCTCGTGCGCAGGGGGCTCGCGCGCGGTCCCCGGCCGGTCGCGACCTGGGGCTGCGGTTACGCGCTGCCGGGCCCGCGCATGCAGTACACCGCATCGTCCTTCGCGGCCTCGCTCCTTCGCATCTTCAAGGGCCTCGTCCACCCGACGACGCGGCTGCGGCGGGCGGAAGGCGCGTTCCCCCCCGCCCCCTCGCTTCTGACCTGGACCAAGGACGCCGCCGAGGCCTACGTCTTCCGCCCCGCATTCGTCGCGCTCGCGTGGCCCGGGCGCGTCACGCGCCTCCTGCATCGCGTCGCGGTGCAGTACCAGGTCCTGTTCGTGATCGTCGCGCTCGCCGCCCTGCTTCTCTGGAAGGTGACCCTCGGATGATCTCCTCGATCCTCCATCTCCTCCTCCTTCTGCTGGCCCCGCCCCTGATGCTCGGCATTCTCCAGCGCACGAAGGCGCTCTTCGCGGGCAGGCGCGGGCCGCCGCTCCTCCAGGTCTACTACGACCTGTGGAAGCTCCTCCGCAAGGGCGCGGTGTACAGCCGGACGACCACCTGGGTGTTCCGGGCGGGCCCCGTCGTGGGACTCGCGGCCGTGATCGTCGCGGGCCTGCTCGTCCCGATCGCGGGCATCCGTGCGCCGATGGCGTTCCAGGGGGATCTGATCCTCTTCGCCTATCTGCTCGGGCTCGCCCGGTTCTTCACCGTCCTCGCCGCCATGGACACCGGCTCGAGCTTCGAGGGCATGGGGGCGAGCCGGGAGGCGAGCTTCGGCAGCCTCGCCGAGCCCGCGCTCTTCGCCGGGCTCCTCGTCCTCTTCGTCGGCTCGGGCGATTTCTCCCTCTCGGGCATCCTCGGTCCGGGCCTCTTCCGGCTCTGGGGCGCCATCGGCCCCGCCCTCGTGCTCGTGGCGGTGAGCTTCGTCGTGCTGCTGCTCGCGGAGAACTGCCGCATCCCGGTGGACGATCCCAACACCCACCTCGAGCTGACCATGATCCACGAGGTGATGGTGCTCGACCACGGCGGCCCCGACCTCGCGTTCATCCTCCACGGCGCTTCGATCAAGCTGTTCCTCTTCGCCTCGATCCTCGTCCGCATGATCCTGCCCACGGCCACCGGATTCGCCCCGCTCGAGGCCCTGATCTGGGCCGCGGGCATGGGGCTCGTGGCGGTCGCGGTCGGCTGCGTCGAGTCCGTGATGGCGAGGCTCCGGCTCGCGCGCGTCCCCACCCTCCTCGGCGGAGCCATGGTCCTCGGGACGGTGGCGATCGCCGTCCTGCTCACGCTGGAGAGCGCACGATGAGATTCCTCACCGACTCCATCCTCATCGGGACGATCCTGATCTCGGTGTTCATGCTCTCGACGGCGCGGCTCGGCATGACCGTCCGGAGCTTCGCGCTGCAGTCCTTCCTGCTGGCCTTCCTCCCGTCGCTCCTCCACGAGCCGGGATTCCACCAGATCCTGATCCTCGTGGGCGCGATTCTCATCAAGAGCTACCTGATCCCGCGCTTCCTCTTCCGCGCGATCCGCGAAGTGTCGATCCGCCGCGACGTGCAGCCGGTCATCGGTTTCGGCACGTCCCTCCTCATCGGGGCGCTCCTCGTGGCGCTCGCCTTCGCGGTCTCGGCCAACCTGCCGCTGCCCGTGGGCGTCGCCTCCTCCCTCCTCCTCCCCGCGAGCCTCTCCACCTTCCTCCTCGGGTTCCTCCTGATCGTGAGCCGCGCCAAGGCGCTCCTCCAGGTCGTCGGCTACCTCGTGGTGGAAAACGGGATCTTCCTCTTCGGCGTCAGCCTCGTGCAGCAGATGCCGCTCCTCGTCGAGATGGGCATCCTGCTCGACGTCTTCGTGGCCGTGTTCGTGATGGGCATCGTGATCTTCCGGATCAACCGGGAGTTCGACCACATGGACACCGCGAATCTCACGACGCTGAAGGACTGAGGGATGCTCTCGATGGTCCTCGCCCTCCTCGTCCCCCTGAGCGGGGCCGGGTTCATCTTCCTCGCGCGCACGAGGCCCGCGAGGCTCCTCGTCCTCCTGCTGACGACGTTCGCACACGTCGTGCTGACGGGGAGCCTTTGGCTCGGGCCGAGGGTCCCGGCGGCGGGTGCGCTCCTCGGCGTGGACGCGCAGGGGCTCCTCTTCCTCTCGGTCATCAGCGTCCTCTACTGCCTCGTCGCGGTGCACCTCGTGGCCTACACGGGCCGCGACCCGCGAGGCGCGCCCCCGGTGTTCCTCGCCTGCCACCTGTTCTCGCTCGCGGCGATGACGCTGGCCTGCTTCAGCCAGCACTGGGGTCTCTACTGGGTGGCGATGGAGGCCACCACGCTCGCCAGCGCGCCGCTGCTTTTCTACCACCACGGCCCGCGCTCCCTCGAGGCGACGTGGAAGTACATCCTCATCGGGTCGGTCGGGATCGCGCTCGCGTTGATGGGAACGCTCTTCCTCGGCATGGCGGCCGCCGCGGTCCCGCACGTGGAGAACTCGCTCGTCTTCTCGACCATGCTCGCCAGCGCGGACAAGCTCTCGGTGGATTGGATCAAGATCGCGGCGGTGTTCCTCATCGTCGGCTACGGCACGAAGATGGGGCTCGCCCCGATGCACACGTGGAAGCCCGACGCCTACGGGGAGGCCCCGCCGCCGGTCGCCGCGCTGCTCTCGGGCGGGCTCACGAACGCAGCGTTCCTCGGGCTCCTGCGCGTGGCCACGCTGTGCAATGCCGCGGGGGAGGCCGCGTTCGTCCGGTCGATCCTCGTCGCGCTCGGGCTCGCCTCCATCGGGATCGCCGCGGCGTCGATGGTCGGCCAGGCCAACTACCGCCGGATGCTCGCCTACTCGAGCGTCGAACACATGGGGATCCTCACGCTGGCGGTGGGGGTGGGAGGGCTCGCCACGTTCGGCGGCCTGCTGCATGCCGTGAACAACGCCTTCAACAAGGGGATCCTCTTCCTCGCGGCGGGCAACATCCTGCAGGCGTGCCGCACGTCGGAGGTCAAGGGGATCACGGGCCTCTTCCGGCAGCTCCCGTTCTCCGCCGTCTTCCTCGTCATCGGGTTCTTCGCGGCGACGGGGTTCCCGCCCTTCGGCACGTTTGTGAGCGAGTTCACGATCCTCCGCGGGCTCATCGCGGGCGGCGGGGTCGTCGTGCCCGCGCTCTACCTCGGGTTCCTCGCGGTCGTCTTCATCGGGATGGGCGCGATCGTGCTCGGCATGGTGCAGGGCGCGCCGGTCGCGACGCCCGAAGGCGCGAAGCCCGCACGCGAGACCTTCGCGTCCGTGCTGCCGATCGTGGTCCTCACGGCGCTCGCGCTGCTGCTGGGCCTGCACATCCCGGAGGCGCTGGGCGACCTTCTCAAACAGGCATCCGACGTGCCGGGAGGGTTCCGGTGAGCGGCCTCGAGATCCATAACGGCAAGGCGTTCCCGCTCTCGGACGTGCCGGTCCTCCCCGAGGCGGAGGCCCGGGGCGTCGCCCTCGCCGCGCGCGACGAGGGGCACCGGCTCGCGGCCATGTTCGCAGCGCCGGCGCCCGTACCGGAATGCGTGCGCGTGCACCTCGTCACGGCCGAGGACGTCGAGGGCGTGCTGCGGATCCACGCCTTCGACGTCGCGAGGCGGGAGGGCCGCTTCCGCTCCCTCACGCCCGACTGGACCGAGGCGCACCTCTTCGAGCGCGAGATCGCGGAGCGGTACGGGCTCCGGCCCGAGGGCCACCCCTGGCTGAAGCCGGTCCGTGGCGAGCCGCCCGTGGACGGCCCCGATCTCTTCGCTCCGCCCGAAGGCGCAAGGACGCGCCTCGACGCGTACCCGTTCCTGCGCGCCGAGGGCGAGGAGATGCACGAGGTCGGCGTCGGCCCGGTCCACGCGGGCATCATCGAACCCGGCCATTTCCGCTTCCTCTGCCACGGCGAGAAGGTCTACCACCTCGAGATCTCGCTCGGCTACCAGCACCGCGGGGTCGAGCGGCTGCTCGGCGGGGGGCCCGACAGGCGGTCGCTTGTCCTTGCGGAATCGATCGCGGGGGACACCGTCATCGGCCACGCGTACACGTACTGCCGCCTCCTCGACGCGCTCGCGGGCATCCTCGTGAGCCCGCGAGCCATGGCGGTCCGCGGCATCGCCCTCGAGCTCGAACGCTGCGCCAACCACATCGGGGACCTCGGGGCGCTCGCGAACGACGTCGGGTTCCTGCCCGCCTCCGCATGGTACGGCGCCCTGCGCGGCGAGTTCCTGAACCTGCTCATGGACCTCTCGGGGAACCGGTACGGACGGGGCCTCGTCCGTCCGGGCGGCGTCGCGTTCGACTTCACCGCGGACATGGCGACGGACTTCGTCGCCCGGCTCCGGAATGCCGCGGGCAACTTCGACCGCATCTCGGACGTCCTCTTCCGCAAGCCCTCGGTCTCCGCGAGGTTCGAGGGGACGGGCGTCGTCCCGCGCGAGGTCGCGGAGGACCTGGGCCTCGTCGGGCCTCCCGCGCGGGCGTCCGGCTGCGAGCGCGACGTGCGGGTCGACTTCGCCCACGGCGTCTACCGCTTCGCGCACATCCCGATCTCGTCGGCCACCGCCGGCGACGTCGCCGCGCGGGCGCAGGTGCGGCGGACGGAGACGGAGCGCTCGATCGAGTTCCTGATCGAGCGGATCTCCAATCTCCCCCCCGGCCCCCCCCTCATCGAAGTCCCTCCGCTCGCGCCCCGGCACGCCTGTGTCATCCTGAGCGAGACGTGGCGCGGCGAGACCGTCCACGTCGCCTTCACGGACGGCCACGGGAAGTTCATGCGCTACAAGGTCATCGATCCCTCGTTCCACAACTGGACCGGGCTCGCGATGGCCATGCGCGGGGAGGAGATCTCCGACTTCCCGCTCTGCAACAAGAGCTTCAACCTCTCCTACGCGGGGCACGATCTCTGATGTTGACGATCCTCATCGAGCGCCTCCGGCAGGGCATGCGGACGACCGATTACCCGCTGGGCCCCGCCCCCTTCCCCGAGCGTTGGCGCGGCCGCCCGCGGATCGACGCGAGCAAGTGCCCCGACGGGTGCGATGCCTGCGCCGAGGCGTGTCCGACGGGTGCGATCGAGTGGCCGAAGGGCGCCCCGAGGATCGACCTCGGCCGGTGCCTCTTCTGCACCGCGTGCGTCGAGGCCTGCCCGCCGGGCGCAGTGACCTACACGCGCGACCCCGCGCTCGCCACGCGGACCCGCGAGGACCTGGTCGTCAGGGGGGACGAACGGAAGCTCGCGGCCGCGCTGGACGAGAAGATGCTCTCTCTCTTCGGGCGGTCCCTCCGGCTGCGGCAGGTCTGCGCGGGGGGGTGCAACGGCTGCGAGGCGGAGCTGATGGCGACGGGGAACGTCATCTTCGACCTTTCGCGCTTCGGGATCCAGTTCGTCGCGTCGCCGCGGCATGCCGACGGCCTCGTCATCACCGGGCCCGTGACGGACAACATGAAGAGCGCGCTGCTCGAGACCTACGAGGCGGTGCCGCCGCCGCGCCTCGTCATCGCGGTCGGCGCGTGCGCCATCAGCGGGGGCCCGCTCGTCGGCTCGACCGTGTGCAACGACGGCGTGGGCGCGCTCGTGCCGGTGGATCTCTTCATCCCGGGCTGCCCGCCGCACCCGATCACCGTCCTCGACGGCCTCCTCCGCCTGCTCGGCCGGATGCCCGCGGCGGACCCTCAGAGCTTGTGAACAAATCCCCGCTGGCTTCGGCCGGCTGCGGCGGCGTGATGCTTCGTCAGGCCTCCTCACCGTATCGCTCCGCTGATACGGCTCGTCGGCCTTCCTCGCCTGACGCCACCTCGCTCGGCCTCGGGCCGACGCCGGGATTTCTTC
>DASUGR010000177.1:0-29575 GCA_036273915.1 Planctomycetota bacterium
GGACGGCCATACGCGCCCATCCGCGAGCGAGTCTCCCGGCGGCACGCCGGCCGCCGCGTCATCTCCGGCCGGCGCGACACGGTGCGCCGCCTCGGCTCTCGCCGGAGGCGGGACGTCGCGCTCCCTCGCGGCTTGCCACGCGATGGTCGCCGTTCCGATCGCGCAGGTGACGAGCGCCGCCCCGACGAGCTTCGCCTTCATGCTCATGACTGCCCCCTTCGCCAGAAGGGCCTTCGCGCCGCCGCCGGCCGCTGTCGTCGCGGTACCCGCGCCCGAAGCGGCAGCCACGACCGCCGCCTCGCGCGCGCCGAGGAGCGGCAGGAGCACGAGGCTCCACGCGGAGCGATCGCCGCCGTGGCGTGCGTCGAACCACGCCCGCATGCGCTCGAGGCCGCGGCGCACCCGCGAGCGGACCGTGTCCACCGGCACGCCGAGGCGCCGCGCGATCTCGCGCGGCGGAAGGTCCTCGTAGAACCTCAAGAGGATCGCCGAACGGAAAGGCTCCTCGAGCGCGAGCACCGCCTCGACCACGAGCCGGTGCCGTTCGAGCTTGGCCGCCGCGTCCGCTGCCGAGGGCTGGCCCTCCGGCATCGCGGCCGCGTGCTCGCGCTGCCCGCGACGCCGCTGGCCGCGCAGCGCGGTCAACGCGAGGTTCCTGCCCACGCGCGCGAGCCACGCCCGCATCGCGGCGTGCCGCGGCGGCCGCTCGAGCGCGCGAAGGCACGTCTCCTGCACGACGTCGTCGACCGCCTGCTCGTCCGCGAGGAGCCCGCGCACGATCCCCCGCACGAAATCCGTGTGCTCGAGAAGCGAACGCGGGTCGATGCCCGTCTTCGGTTCCACGGCGCCTCCATCATCACAAACGCCGCGGGCCGCGGAATCGATCCCGGCGCAACGGATCCGTTGCGGCGGCTGGCTACGGTGCGAGCGCGTCGACGGTCCGCTCGAGGAGCGCGCGCAGGTCCTTCTCGAGCGCCTGCTCGCCGCCGCGGGTCGTGTCCGCCTGGACGTACACGAGCATCATGGGCTCGCGATGCCCCACGAACAGCTCCGGCAGGATCGAGAAGTAGAAGCGGATCGGCTCCGTCACCGGCCGGTCGCCGTACCGGAGCGCGTACGCGGCCATCCGCACGTCGCGGCCCTCCGCGAACTCGATCACCCGCACGCCGTCCGCGTCGCGCACCGCCGTCGCCGCGTGACCGTACGTCAGCGCGAGCTCGGGGAAGTGGAAGAGCTTCTTCCCGTCCCAGCCGCGCGCCGCGAAGAGCTCGATCGCGCCGTACTTCCGCGTGACGAAGTCCTTCGCGCCGAAGTGCTCCTCGGTCGTCTCCGGCTTCCGCGGACCGGGCTCGAAGGGCCCGAGCCGGTCGCCGAGCCGCGCCTCGAGCGAGCCCGCCGCGAGCTCCTCCGGCGGCCGGTAGACGTTCAGCGCCGTCGGCACGGCCGCGACGAGCAGCACGAGCGCGGTGGCCCACGCGTACCGCGCGCTCAGCACGGCGCCACCTCCGGCTTCGGCGCGATGAGGAGCAGCCGATCGACCACGAGCACGAGCGCGAGCGCCGCGACGAACGTGAACATCCCCGAGATCGGGTGGATGGCCGTGTGGAGGATCCCGCCGCCGAACGCCGCGATGAGCATCGACAAGAGGATGCACCGCGCGACGTTCGCCGCGATCGCCGCCGGGACCACCCACAGCACGAGCAGGCCGCCGCGCCACGCGCGCGCCTTCGAGAGGTACGCGAGCAGGAGCCCGACCATCAGCATCGCCATGAGCGCGGAGAAGCCGCTGCACGCGTCCGCGACCTCGAGCTTCTCCGGCCCGACGCTCAGGTTGAAGCCCTCGCGGTGCACGTCGTAGCCGAGTCCGCCGAGCACGGCCTCGGTGCTCGCCGCCGCGATCCCGCGCAGCGCGAGGTGGACCGGGCGCGCGACGAAGAGCGGGATTGGGACCGCGAAGCCGAGGAAGAGCAGCGGGAACCAGATCGCCCTCGCGCGCTTCTTCCCGAGCAGCAGCAGCGCGAGGCCGCAGATCGCGAGCAGCATCGAGACCGCGGAGAGGATCTCGAAGCCGAGCATCGCGTCGAGCACCTGGAGCAGCGCCGCGGGCACGAGGAATGCGAACCCCCACGCGGAGGAGGAGGGGGGCTGCGGGGGGAGGGACCGGAGCCGCGACCACGCGAGCCAGATCGCGAGCGGGAACACGAGGAACCCGTGGACGTGCCACCAGACGCCCATGGACCACCGCTCGACGAACCAGACGGCGGTCGGGGCGTAGACCAGCGCGAAGAGCGCAAGGACCGCCCACGCTCCGGGCTTTCGCGCGACAGCGGGCATCTTCCGGGGGCCCGGCGCAACTGCCGTGCCTCCCCCCCGCGCCCCCCCTCTTCCGCCGCGAGCGTCGCGCGATTTGGACGTTTTTGTTCCCCACGCCTTTTGCCGATGGAACCGGGCGATGGCCCGCGTCGTGGACGTCCGAGAAGCGGGGCAGGAGATCCGGAAGAGGCTCGGAGAGGTCCTCGTCCTGCCGCCGTCGGTGGTGGAGCCCGTGCTCGTCGCGCTGCTCGCGAAGGGCCACGTGCTCATCGAGGGCATTCCCGGCACCGGCAAGACGCTGCTCGCGCGCACGGTCGCGAGGCTCGTCGGCCTCGAGTTCAAGCGCATCCAGTTCACGAACGACCTGATGCCGAGTGACATCCTCGGGTCGAGCGTGTGGCGCCCGGGCCGCGAGGAGTTCGACTTCCTGAAGGGGCCGCTCTTCACCAACGTCGTCCTCGCCGACGAGATCAACCGCACGAGCCCGCGCACGCTGTCGTGCCTCCTCGAGGCGATGGAGAACGGCCACGTCTCCGTCGAGGGGCGGCCAGTGGCGCTCGCGGACCCGTTCTTCGTCCTCGCGACGCGCAACCCGATCGAGTTCCATGGCACGTATCCCGTGCCCGAGGCGGCGCTCGACCGCTTCCTCGTGCGCGTGACGATGAGCTACCCGACCGCGGAGGGCGAGCTGCGCCTCTACCTCGGCCGCGACCCGGAGGCCGTACTTGCGGACATGGCGCCGGTGATCACCCCCGACGCGCTCAAGGGCCTCATGGAGGGCGCGCACGCGGTGCGCGTCAGCGAGCCGGTCGCGCGCTACGCCTACCAGATCGTCGCGTCGACGCGCCAGGACGAGGCGGTGGCCCTCGGGCTCTCGCCGCGCGCCGCGCTGGCGTGGCTCAAGGCCGCGCGCGCCCGCGCGTTCCTCGACGGGCGCGACTACGTCCTCCCGGACGACCTGAAGGCGCTCGCGGGTCCGGCGCTCGCCCACCGCCTCGTGCTCAAGGGAGGCGGGGACGCGGTCGCGCTGGTCGAGCGCGTCCTCAAGAGCGTCCCCGTGGAGCTGTGAGCCTCCTGCCCACGGGCCTCGGCGTCCGCACCGCGCTCTTCTTCCTGCTGCTCGTCGCGGCGTTCTTCGCCGCGCCCTACGCGAACCTCTTCTTCCTGCTGCTGCTCTTCCTCTCGATCCTCGGCGTCGCCGACCTGCTCGCGGCGCGCGCGAACCTCGCCGGCGCGACGGGGCGCGTGGAGGAGATCGAGCCGATGCCCGCGGGCGCGGGCGGCGCGGCCGTCGCGGTGGTCTCGGCCGGGCGGCGGCGCTGGGCGGTGGCCGTCGAGCTGGAGTTGGAGGGGGTCCGGGGGACCGTGCGCGCGGCGCTCGGGCAGGCCGAGGGCGAGACGAGGCTCGTCATCCCGGTGCCGGCGCTCCCGCGCGGCCTCTACCGCGTGCGCGCGGCGCGGCTTACGTCCACGTGGCCGCTCGGCCTCTGGAAGGCGCGGCGCGCGCTCGACGGCCCCGCGGAGGTCGTCGTGTACCCGGAGCCGCTCGCGCTCGCGACGTCGCGCGGCGCGGGCGGCGGCGTCGGCGAGCTCTACGACAGCCTCGGCGCGGCGCACGGCTACCTCCAGCCGAGCGAGCTCCGCGAGTACCGGCCGGGCGACGAGCTGCGCCTCGTCCACTGGAAGGCGAGCGCGCGGCGCGGCACGCTCGTGATCAAGGAGTGGGAGGGCGGGACCGGCTCCGGCCACGAGGTCGTGCTCGACCTGCGCGCGACCGGGGAGGAGCTCGAGGAGGGGCTCTCCGCCGTGAGCGCCCTCGCGCACGCGGCGAAGGAGCAGAAGGAGGTCCTGACCGTCCACAGCCAGGGCATGTCCGCGACCTTCGGCGGCTCGCACCGGCCGTGGCGCGAGCTGCTCCGCTTCCTCGCGGCCAGCAAGCCGCTGCCCGCGGACGGGCCGGCGCCGCCGCCGGTGTCGCCCGCCGTGCTCCGCCTGCCGCGGCGGCGGGGGGCGGCATGAGCGGCGGAGACGTCATGCGGCGGGCCCTCCGCCTCTGCATGGTCTCGCTCGTCCTCACGAGCCTCGCGTTCGTGAGGACGACCGAGGCGGCGCGCTGGGTGTGGCTCGGCCCGCTCCTCGCGCTCGCGCTCGCGTCGCCGTGGCTCCTCAAGCTGACGCGGTTCCTCTCCGTCCGCCTCCTCTGGAACCTCTCGGTGCTCGGCACGTTCGCGCTGCTCGTGCGCCACGTCACCTACGCGGGCGCAGCGTTCCTCCTCGAGGACGGCCTCCTGCTCGCCGCGCTCTGCCAGGTCCACCTCGTCAACAACCTCTCCGACGCGCAGAAGCCCGACCTCCTGTTCTTCAACTCGTTCCTCATCGCGGTCGTGACGAGCTTCCTCTCGGTCGACGTGAGCTACTCGCTCGTCCTGATCGTGTACGCCCCGCTGCTGGTCGTGTCGATGCAGCTCCTCGCGGTCTCGCGCGCCGGCGTGCCCGACACGCCGCAGCTCGTGCGCGCCATCGCGCGGAGGGGGCTCGCTCGGAGCGCCGCCGTGCTCGCGGCCACGCTCGTGCTCTTCCTCGCCCTTCCCCGCGACTTCAGCCGGCGCGGGCTGCTCGGCGAGACGCTCGGCCTCAAGGCGCCGGGCGCGTTCGAAACCGCGTTCTCGGACCGCATCGACCTGTCGCAGTCGGGGCAGGTGGGGCAGAGCGCGCGCATCGTCATGACCGTCCGCTCCTCGGACGGCTCGGCCCCGCCCGCCTACTGGCGCGGCGCCGCGCTCGACCTTTTCGACGGGCAGGGCTGGCGCGCCGCGCGCGGCGTGCACCAGGAGGCGGCGTGGTGCGGCAGCCGGGGTCTCTGGACGCGCCCCGTGCCCTCCGCCGGAAGGACAATGGAGGTCTACCTCGTCGATCCCGACGCGCCGCGCCTCTTCGCGCCGCTCGACGCGCGGCGGCTCGAGCTGCAGAGCCCGGAGGTCGAGGCCGCGCCGCAGCCCGACGGCAACTTCCGGCGCACGCTCACCGGGCAGCGGCGCCCCGTGCGGTACTCCGTCGAGCTGGCGAGGCCGCGGCCGCCGGGAGGCACGGCCAGCCCCCGGCGCGTCGGCCCCCACTATGCGCTCGACACGTCGACGATCCCGCGGGAGGCCTACGACCTCCGCCGCGAGCTGCGCCAGGGCCTCGTCCCCGGAGCCCCCCAGTATGTCGTCGCGGAGCGCTTCCGCGCCGGCATCGCCGCGCGGTTCAGCTACGTCGCGCCGGGCGCGGAGGGCGGCGCCCGCTCCCTCCAGGAGTTCCTCGCGGGCAGGGCGGGCGCGCACTGCGAGTACTTCGCGACCGCGCTCGCGCTCGCGCTGCGCCTCGAGGGGATCCCGTGCCGCGTCGTCACCGGCTACCGTTCCGAGGAGGTCAACGCCGCCGACGGCACGCTGACCGTGCGCGCGCAGCACGCGCACGCGTGGGTCGAGGTGCTCGACCCCGAGGCGGGCTGGACGACGCTCGACGCGACGCCGGCCGGCCCCGGCGGCCCCGCCGAGGCGCGCGGGCTCCTGAGCTCGGTGCGGCAGGCGGCGGAGCGCATGTGGGCGGCGATCGCCGGGTTCAACGGCGAGGCGCGGAACGTCGTGTTCGCGTGGGTGCGCGCCCTGCCCGGCCGCATCGCGCGGAACCCGGGCGACGCGGCGCTCTTCTCGGTCGCGCTCGGGCTCGTGCTCGTTGCCGCGCACCTGCGGCGGCGCCGCCGCGGGGAGCCGCACGGCCGCGCCTACCGGAAAGCGCTCAGAAAGCTCAAGCTCGAGCTCGGGCCGACGGAGACGCCCCGCGAGCTGCTCGCGCGGGCGCGGAGTACGGCGTATCCCGCCGAGGGGCTGCGCGACCTCGAGGTCGCGACCGCCGCACACGAGCAGGCGCGGTACGTCGCGTGAAACCCGCTCCCCGGGCCGGCGGAGGGGGAATTACTAGGTCATCGGAGCCAGGCACCGTACCACTAACAAATGATCTGCGGGCATTTCGGGGTCTGCGGGGGGTGCGCCACGCAGGACATCCCGTACCCGGAGGAGGTCGGGCGCAAGGAGGCGGCGCTCCTCGAGGCGCTCGGCCGTCCCGTGCCCGTCGCGCCGTCGCCGCGCGAGCTCTTCTACCGGACGCGCATGGACTACGTCTTCGCGTGGAACAAGCTGGGGCTCCGGAAGCGCGGCGACCCCCGCGGCGTCCTCGACCTCGAGGAGTGCCTGCTCGTGAGCCCCGAGGCGTGGGCGCTCGTGCTCCGCGCGAAGGAGGCGGCGAAGCGGCTCGGCCTCAAGTCGTACGTCTACACCGCGGGCGTCGGCTACCTCCGCTACGTCACCGTCCGCGAGGCGCCGGTGACCGGCGAGCGGATGCTCATCCTCCTCACGAACGGCCGCGACCCGGCCGTGCGCCCGCTGCTTGACGAGGCGGAGGCCTGGGCCCCGTCGGTCGTCTGGGCGGCGACGGATCGGCGCGCCGACGTGTCGACCGGCGACGTCGTCGAGGTGCGCGGCCGCGACTGGATCGAGGAGCGGATCCTTGGCCTCCGGCTGCGCTTCGGGCCGAACTCGTTCTTCCAGGCGAACCCCTGGCAGACCGAGCGGCTCTACGCGCACGTCGCGGAGCGCGTCACCGGCGACGTGCTCGATCTCTACTGCGGCGTCGGCGGGCTCGCGCTCGCCGCGGCGCCGCGCGCGGCGTCGGTGACCGGCATCGACGTCGTCGAGGAGGCGATCGGCTTCGCGCGCGGCAACGCGGAGCGGAACGGCGTTCCGGCGCGGTTCGAGGCGGGGGATGCGGCCAAGCACCTTCGCGCGTGCGACACGGTCATCGTCGATCCGCCGCGGGGGGGGCTCGGGGGCCGGGCCATCCACGCGATCGTCCGCGCGGCGCCCCGGCGGATCCTCTACGTCTCCTGCAACGCGAAGGCCCTCGCGACCGAGCTGCCGATGTTTCTCGGCTACGAGGCGACCGAGCTCAAAGGCTTCGACCTCTTCCCGCGGACGCCGCATGTCGAGGTCGTGGCGACGCTCGAGCGGCGCTGAGAAAGCCCCGTCTACTTGGGGTCGTGCTCGTGCTTCCGCTTCTCCTCCTTGATGCGCGTCGTCACGTAGCGGTTCGTCGCGGCGATAAGCTCGTCCGGGTCGATCTGGGCCAGCTGGCGTTCATAGGCGCCCTGGCCGTCCCCGGTCTCCGCGAAGTCCTCGAGGAAGGCCTTGTACTGCTTTCTGTACTTCCCCTCGCGCAGCGCCGCCACGTAGAAGAAGCTCTCGTGCGTCCAGGCGTCGGGGTCGCCGTCGCGGAGCGCGTCGAAGTCGCTGATCTTGTGGAACCTGATGGCCGCGTACCAGTTCAGGTAGCCCTCGTCGAGGTTCGGCAGGGGCTTGCCCGTGCGCACCTCGGCGGCGGCGAGGATGTTCTCGCCCAGCGAGATCCACCGCGGCTTCCAGTCGCCGTACTTCGCGACGAAGAGCAGGTCGGTCGCCTCGCCGGCGAGCATCGACTCCTGGGCCACATCGTCCTTCACGAACGGGATCGCGAAGAGGCGTCGCGCCCAGGCATCCGAATGGAAGTCGATCTTGCTCTCCCCGACGGCCGGGTCGAGCTTGGCGCCCTGCGCCTTCGACGCGTGCACGAGGACGACGAGCGGCGCATCGCCCTTGGGAAGCGGGCCGTGCTCGCGGCGGAATCGCTTCTCCGCCTCCTTCAGCGCCCGCACGAGCGGCGCGATCGAGGCCGTCGCCTCCGGCGCCCGCGCGACGAGCCAGATCCCCTCCTCCGACGTCTCGTAGCCCTTCGGGATCGGCGGCCAGATCTCGACCTCGGCCTTGAACGACCGCACGGTGGCGATGAGATCCGTCTCGGCCTGCGGGAAATCCGCGGCGGCGCACCAGATCTCCAAGGTGAAGACGTTGTTCCTGACCGAGAGGCCGAAGTGCGCGTTGACCCACTCCGTGCCGCCCGACTCGTTCCGGAGGACGACGCGCGGGCAGGGTTTCGCGAGGACCTCGACCTTGTAGTCCGGCTTCTCCTTCCGGAACCACTCCGCCTGGTAGTACGGCAGGGACCGGGGATCCGCGGCGTTCTCTCTCCGGCGGAGCTGGAGGCTGCCGTGCTTCGAGGACCCGGGCAGCAGCAGCTCGAAGGAGAGCTCGACGTCCGCCTTCTCCTCGTCGTGGAGCACCCAGTCGGCGGGCACCGTGAACGAGTAGTTCTTCCTCTTGATCTCGACGGTCTCGACCTTCTTGCCCGGCTCGCGCGCGGGGAAGGCCGTCGTCCGCTCCTTCTGCGGACCCTTCGCCGGATCGCTCGCAGGCTCCTCCGGGCCGGTGGGGCCGGAGTCGACCTCGATGCCGCTGTCGTCCTCTGCCTCCTGCGCGAGCGCGAGGCCGGCGAGGAGAAGGAGCAACCCGAGGATGCGCAGCATGGCGAGATCATACCGCTCCGACGGAGCGCGCACCTCCGGGGAGGAGGCTCTGGGGGGTCCGGGGGCGTCCGTCTCAGTTCTGCGCGACCTCGTCGATCACGTCCTCGTGGACGAAGATCGGCGCGCGGGCGCGGACGGCGAGCGCGATGGCGTCGGAGGGGCGGGCGTCGACGTCGAACTTCTCGTCGCCGCGGCGGAGGACGAGGTTCGCGTAGAACGTGCTGCGCTCGAGCTTCGTGACCTCGGTCCGCTCGATCGTGACCCCGAGCTGCTCCAGCACCGAGAAGAAGAGCTCGTGCGTGAGGGGGCGCGGGGGGAGCTGCTCCTTCACGAACCGGTCGATCGCGAAGGCCTCGAAGACCGAGATGACGATCGGGAACGTGCGTTCCCCCGCCTTCTCCCGGAGGAAGATGAACTGCTGGTCCGAGGTGTCGTTGATGATGATGCGCGCGAGCTCGCACTCGACCATCCGGTCCATGGCGCGAGCAGTCTAGCACGCATGAAACGGGGGGACACGGGGGCCGTGCATAATGGGGGGATGCCCACGCTGCGGGTGGCGCGAGGTAGGTCCACGGCGGAGGAGTTCCGCTTCGGCGAAGAGGCCGTGATCGGCCGGGCCGAGGAGTGCGACGTCCGCGTCTTCGACGAGGCCGCGAGCCGCTGCCACGCGATCGTCCGGCGTGAGGGGGCGGACTTCGTCGCGCTCGACCAGCGCTCCTTGAACGGGCTCTACGTGAACGGGAAGCGGGTGGAGCGCCACGTCCTGAAGACGGGCGACGAGATCACGGTCCGGAACCTGACGCTCGTCTTCGTCGCCGACGGCGCGGCGGAGCGGCCGACCGCCGTGGGGGAGCCGCTCAAGATCGAGTCGAGCATCGCGGAGCCCCTCGGCGCCCGCGTCGAGGGCGGCGACGAGGAGCTGCTCCTCCGGCTCGGCGCGGTCTACCGGTTCGCCGAGGTGCTCCGCGAGCCGCCGCGCCGGCTCCGCGAGGGCATCGTGGCCGCGATCGAGGAGGTCTTCCGGCCGTGCCGCGTCGCGCTCGTCCTGCCCGACGGGAACCTCGGCCCCTTCTCGCGGTCGGTCGTGGACCATGCCCGGTCGAAGGGCGAGGCGATCCTCGTCAGGGAGCCCCGCCTCGACCTCCCGGGCGCGACGTCGCTCGCGACCGCGAAGATCCTCTCGGCCATGGCCGTGCCGCTCGAGAGGTTCGGCGCGCTCTACGTCGACCGCTCCCTTGGCGAGCCCTTCCGCAAGGACGAGCTCGAGTTCCTCGCGGCGCTCGCGGCGATGGCGGCCCCCGCCCTCCGCCCCCCCGGAGCCCCCCCGCCTCCCGCCGCAGCGGCGCAGGAGATGATCGGGCGCTCGCCGCTCCTCCAGAAGCTGCGCGAGGAGATCGCACGCGTCGCCCCCACGCAGGCCACGGCGCTCGTCACCGGCGAGACGGGCACCGGCAAGGAGCTCGTCGCGCGGGCGCTGCACGCGCTGTCGCCCCGGGCGCGGGGGCCGTTCGTCGCGGTCAACTGCGCCGCCTTCGTGGAGACGCTGCTCGAGGCGGAGCTCTTCGGCCACGAGAAGGGCGCGTTCACGGGCGCCGACCGCGCGCGGCCCGGGCGTTTCGAGCAGGCGCACGGCGGCACGATCTTCCTCGACGAGGTCGGCGAGCTCGCGCCGGGGCTCCAGGCGAAGCTCCTGCGCGTGCTCGAGACGCGGGAGTTCCACCGCGTGGGCGCGACGAAGCCGACGCGCGTCGACGTGCGGATCGTCGCGGCGACGAACCGGGACCTGCGTACGGGGTTCCGCGAGGACCTCTACTACCGGCTGTCGGTCGTCACGCTCCACTGCCCGGCGCTGCGCGACCGGCCCGGCGACGTGCGGCTGCTCGCGGAGCAGTTCCTCGGGAAGCGGTTCACCGAGGAGGCGCTCGCGAAGCTCGAGGCGTACCGCTGGCCGGGCAACATCCGCGAGCTCAGGAACGTCTGCGAGCGGTGCGCCGTGATGGCGAAGGGCGAGCGGATCGACGTCCTGGACCTGCCGCTCGAGATCCGGCTCGGGGGGCCCGCGCGGGCGCCCGGCGAGGTGAGGACGCTTCGCGAGATGGAGAAGGACATGGTCGCGCGCGCGCTCGAGGCCACGGGGGGGAACCGCACCCGCGCGGCGAAGCTCCTCGGCATCACCTACCCGA
The DNA here is from genome assembly GCA_036273915.1 of Planctomycetota bacterium. GTDB lineage: Bacteria > Planctomycetota > PLA2 > PLA2 > PLA2 > PLA2. The sequence continues at coordinate 10,933 of DASUGR010000177.1, forward strand.
CGCTCAAGAAGAAGATCGACGAGTTCGGGTTGTGATGGCGCGGGGGCATCGGTTCCCGTGCCGCGACCGGCGGCACGAGGGCTGCCGATGCCCCCGCGAAGGGTGCAGGCCTATGCCTTGCGGCGGCGGCGCAGGCAGACGCCGACGATGCCGATGCCGAGCATGGCGAGCGAGGCCGGCTCGGGGACCGTGCCCGTGAGGGTTGCCGTGCCGGGGTAGCCGATGGCGATGGATCCGTAGCCGCTCGGGACATCGTTCGCCACCTCCATCGAGATCGTGTAGGTGCCGTTGCCGACGATCGGCGCGAAGCTGTAGGAGAAGTGGGCGGGCCCGGTCCCGTCGGCCTCCGACCAGATGAAGCCGCCGACCGCGGTGCCGTTCACGAAGACGTTCCAGTCCACGTAGGCGTTCGAGTTGAGCACGTTCTGCGTGACGTCGAAGTCGAGATCGAGGGCGTAGACGCTGTCGAGGCCGGTTCCCGTGAAGGTCTCGGTGATGCGGTCCCCGCGAGTCCCGGACCAGAAGTAGCCGAACTCCGATCCGTTGATCACGGGGTACGAGGCGACGACGGTGGAGTCGGACGACGGGTAGTCGACGGTCTCGCTGTCCGCCGAGGCCACGTTGGCGCCGAATGCCAGGAACATGGCCGCGATAACGATGCCAGATGCAAATCTCATGGTGTCTCCCGCAATGCGGCGTCGCGATGTGCGGCGCCTGTTCTTTCCTCCGGATGCGACGTCGATGCTAGACCGACTCGCGGCCGTGCTCAACTGCGAAAGTCGCGCGCCGTCCAGGAACAAGACACTGTGCGCAGGCGCGAAACCGGGGGACGGGCGCGGACAATCTACGGCGATCCATGGAGATCCTCCTCGTCATCGGCTTCCTCGTCCTCTTCGGGCTCCTCGCCTACCTCTCCTACCTCCAGAAGAAGAAGCGGCAGGAGGCGTTCCGCGCGCTGGCGACCCGGCTCGGGTGCCGCTACTACGTCGACGACCCGTTCAGCCTCTCCGCCCGGTACGAGGGGCACTTCCCGACGCTCCAGCAGGGCTCGCGCCGCTACGCCTACAACGTGATCGACGGGCTCCTCGACGGGCGGCGGATGCACGTTTTCGACCACCACCACGAGACCTACAGCCGGGACTCGAAGGGCCGAAAGTCCACGCACCACCACCACCGCACGTTCCTCTGTCTCGAGCACGACGCGGACCTCGGGCGGATCGAGGTGCGCCCCGAGAACTTCCTCGACCGGGTGGGCGGGTTCTTCGGCTTCGACGACATCGACTTCGAGTCGGAGGAGTTCAGCCGCAAGTACCACGTGAAGGCGGAGGAGAGGAAGCTCGCCTACGACGTGTTCCACCCGAAGATGATCGAGTTCTTCCTCCGCCTGGGGAACTTCAAGGTGACGACCTCGAGGAACCTTGCCCTCTTCCGCAGGGGCTCGAACACGATGTCGGTCGAGGAGATCGAGCGCACGATGCTCGAGGCGGACGGGTTCCTCGACCTCCTCCCGCGCTACCTGAGGAAGGACCGCCCGGCATGACGATCGAGCCCATCTGGATCATCCTCGGGGTGGCGGTCGTGGTGCTCTTCTGGTTCCTCGGGACCTACAACGGCCTCGTGCGGCTGCGCCAGCACATCCGCGAGTCGTGGGGGGACATCGACGTCCAGCTGAAGCGGCGCTACGACCTGATCCCCAACCTCGTGGAGACGGTCAAGGGCTACGCGGCGCACGAGCAGGGGCTGCTGGAGCGGCTCGCCGCCGCGCGCGCGAAGGCCGCCGCCAACCACGGGCCGGTCGCGAGCCAGGACGCGGACGAGCGCCCGGTGGTCTCGTTCCTCCGGCAAGTGATCGCGCTCAAGGAGAGCTACCCCGAGCTGAAGGCGGACCGGAACTTCCTCTCGCTCCAGGAGGAGCTCGCCGACACCGAGGACCGCATCGCCGCGGCGCGCCGCTTCTTCAACGGCAACGTCCGCGACTTCAACAGCCGCTGCCAGTCGGTCCCGTCGTCGATCGTGGCCTCGCTCTTCGGCTTCCGGCCGGAGAGCTTCTGGGAGGTCGAGGAGGCGTCGCAGCGCCAGCGGCCCGGCGTGGGGTTCTGAACCCCTCCCTGCCCCCGCGCCCCCTCCGCATCCCTACCGGTACTGGAAGATCATCGCGTAGATGATCAAGCCGATGAGGATGAGCCCGATGCCGAGCGCGATGAACCCGAAGATCCTGAGCCCCCGCTCCACGGGCTTCGGGAACGGGTCGACGAGGTGCTCCTCGAGCTTGCCCGCAAGGACGAGCTTCTCGTACTCCTCCGGCCGCTCGAACTTCAGCTCCTCGACGGTCACGCGGCCCGTGAAGATCACCGGGTCCATCGGGAACTTGTCGGGGCGGAAATGCGTGTTGAAGAAGTGGATCGTGAAGATGAACGCCACCGCGAGCAGCGCCTCGTCGCTGTGGATGATCGTCGCGACGTTCACCGCCGGGCCCGGCAGGACGTAGGTCGCGATCTCGGGGAACCAGAGGATCGTTCCCGTGAGCCCGATCACCGCGACGCCCCAGAACACCGCGAAGTAGTCGAACTTCTCCCAGTAGGTCCACCGGCCGTAGCGCGGCCGCGGCCCGAGCCCGAAGAACCACTTCATCGACGAGAGGAAGTCGTCGAGGTCCTTCCGGTTGAACATCAGCGAGTCGGGGCCGAAGATCATCTGCTTCCAGGTCCTGCCCTGCTGCCGGCGGGCGCGGCTCACGCCGACGATGTGCGACACGAAGACGCCGACGAGCAGCACCGCCGCGACGCGGTGCAGCATGTGCATGGAGTCGAACCCGCCGAGGATCGCGGCGACCACGCTCGCCCAGCCGGCGTACGAGAACTTGAGCGTCATGCCGGAGATCGCCAGCGTGAAGAAGCTGACGAGCATCAGCAGGTGCTGCGTGCGCTGGTAGCGGTCGAAGCGCCGGTAGAGCTTCACGCCCTGCGCCTTCGCGGCCGCGATCGCCGCGGCCCGGTGCGGCTTCCACTCGGCCCGCGTGAGCCAGAGGCGCACGAGCCACGCGACCGTGTGCAGGAGCCCGAACGACAGCGTGCCGATGAGCAGCGCCGTCATGGCCCAGAAGGACCAGAAGAGCCACGGGTAGGTGTGGCGGTCGTGGTGCGTGGCGTGAGTCAGGTAGCCCGCGAAGCGGCGGTGGGAACCGGAGTGGCACTTGCCGCACGTCTCCACGACGTTCTCGCGCGAGAGCGTCGACTTCGGGTCCCACGGCGGCACGATGCCGTGCGTGCCGTGGCAGTCGTGGCACTTCGCGGCGCGCTCGGAGCCGAGGCGCGACACCTTGCCGTGGAACGTGTCGAAGAAGGTCTCGGCCTCCTCCTCGTGGCACCGGCCGCACTGGTTCACGATGCGCGTCTTGAAGTCGGCGCGGTCGGTGCGGCTGATCTCGTGGGAACTGTGGCAGTCGTTGCAGGTAGGGAGGGGGCGTTCGGTCTTCGTGTTCCCCGGCCAGTGCACGCTGGTCATGAGCGTCCGCTCGACGCCGTGGTGGCACTTGCCGCACGTGTCGGCGAGGCGCGACGGGTGCACGGTGGAGTTCGGGTCGGAGGGCGGGAGCTCGCTGTGCGCGGTGTGGCAGCTGATGCAGGTCGCCGTGACGAGCAGGCCGCTCTCCGTCAGCGCGGTCCCGTGGATGCTCTCGTAGTACGCGGCGGGGATGTCCAGCGTGCCCTTGATCCGCACCGCCGCCTTCCGCCCCTCCTGGTGGCAGCGCGCGCAGAGCGCGGGGACGTTGCGCGGGAACGTCGGCGAGTCCTGCCACTTGCGGCTCTTCGTCGCATGCTTGTCGTGGCAGTCGAGGCAGGCGGGGGCGTCCGGGTCGCCCGTCGCGTGGAGCGTCCCGTGGACGCTTGCCTGGTACTGCGTCATCTGGTCGGCGTGGCAGGCCGCGCAGTCCACCTTCCGCTTGACCGTCTCGCAGGGGCGCAGGTGCGCCGGATCGACGTCCGCGTGGCACTGGGCGCAGCCGACCGTCCGGAGCCCGTGCGTCGACGCGGCGTAGGCGGCCTCGTCCACGAACAGCGAGACTGTCTTCCCGTCCCGCTGCATCGCGAGGTCGGGCTTGGCGTGGCAGGTCAGGCAGTCCTTGTTCGCGATGCCGGCCGGGTAGAAGACGCGCCGCACCTTGTGCGGCTGGTGGCAGTCCACGCAGACCGGGATCTTGTGCGGCTCCTTCTCCCACAGCTTGCCCTCGATCACCTTCCGGTGGACGAGCTCGATCTGCGCGTGGCACTGCGTGCAGACCTTGACGACGTTGTCGTGGTGGATGCTCGACTTCGGATCGGTGTGCGGCCGGATGTCGTGCGACGTGTGGCACGACGTGCACACGGCGGTGACGGCGAGCCCCTTCTTGTAGAGGCCCTCGCCGTGCATGCCCTCGGAGTAGTTCTCGAGGATCCGCTCCTGCGGGATGTCGTGCGTGCGCGAGACCGCGGTGCCCTCGTGGTGGCACTTCCCGCAGAGCTGCGGGATCCTCATGTGGTTGGTGGGTGCCTCCGGGTCCTTCGGCGGCAGGACGTCATGGCGGCCGTGGCAGTCCGCGCAGGTCGGCGCCATCCGGTCGCCCTTGGCGAGCGCCTGGCCGTGAAGGCTCCCCTTGTGCGCCTCGCCCTCCTTCTCGTGGCACTCGCCGCACTCGACGGGCGCGAGGCCCGTCCTGTGCGGGTACTTCTTGACGCCGTCGAGGTCCGCGTGGCAGTCGACGCACCGGAGGCGCGCGTGGACCGACGCCTTGAGCCTCGCCTCGTCCACGAACATCGAGACGGTCTGGCCGTCGCGCGTGCCCGTGAACTCGGGATCGTTGTGGCACTCGAGGCACTCCGCGCTCTCCTGCGCAACGGCGGGCGCGGCGGCGAGGAGGCCCAGGATCGCGGCCGCGAGGAGGAGGCGACCGCCGGGCACCGTGCGTGCGCCCGTCTCCATCGTCAGGTTCCGGCGTGTCCGCGTGCCCTGCCCCGGTGGGGGGCGATGGGGCTCCGGGGAGGAGGGGGGCGTCACCCGATGTCGTTCCACGTCGTGTCCACCGTGTTCTCGGGCGTGCCGTCGCCGTCCGCGTCGATGAAGATGCGCACGAGGGGGCCGCCCATGGCCACGACGCGCACCTCGGATCCGAGCGCGCCCTTGAGGACGCACTCCCCGGCCGTCGGGGGCTCCTCCCCGTTCCCGGTGAACGGGGCAGCATCCTCCATCCCGATCGCCCCGCCCATCGCGGTCGACGAGACGGTGCCCGAGAAGCCCCGCGCGTAGTCCCCGGTCGCGTCGTCGAGGGTCTCCTCGGCGCGGAATCCACCGAGCTTCACCGAGCCGGTCTCGACGCCGGAGGCCGCGGTGGCGACGAGGTCGCCGGTGACGACGGTCGTGAACGAGATGCCGTCCGCGGTGCCTCCGTCGCCCGACACGCTTCCGCTCAGCGTGACGGACTCCGTGAGGAACGTCATCGTCAGGTTGCCGAAGGTCGCGGCGTACCGGATGTGCCGGCCGGCCGGCGGGGTCTCGACGACCTCGAGCACGTCCAGCCTGAGCGAGCCGTGGAGGGTCAGGAATTCGCCGGCGACGTCGATCCCGCAGCCCTTGAAGACGAGCGTCAGCGCGTCGCCGGTCGAGAGCACGTCCTTGGGCACGGCATCGGTCACCGACAGGTCCAGGGACCCGGTGTCGCACGTCGGCGCCGGCATCCCGTCGAGGATCTCGCCGAAGGCCTCCACGAGATCGATCGCGCCGAAGGCGAGCTGCGAGGCCGCGAGCGCCTGCGCCGCGACCGGCACGCCGTTCTCCCCGTTCAGCGCGACGAGGGAAGTCCCGCCTCCGCCGCCGCCGCAGCCGGCGAGGAGGAGCACGAGGAGCGCGGGCGTCCGCATGTCGCGCCTGCGAAGCAAAGGAGGGTCCGGCCCGCTTGCGGGGCGGGTTGCGGCGGGTCAGGGGATCCGGGCGCGGCCCTTTGCGCGCCCTCCCCCCCGCGCCCCCCCTCTTCCTTCTCAGGCGTCGGGCCAGAGGAGGCGGAACGCGAGGCCGGTGACCAACGCGTAGATCCCGCCATCGATCATCTGCCGCGCCGTGTTGGACCACGGCTGCCCATGCCAGATCGAGTCCATGATCCGGGAGACGCCGTAGGCGGCGAACGCGACGCTGCCCGTGATCCGCATCACCTCGCCGCCGGGGGCGCCGTAGCCGAGCGTGTGCCGCGCGACGTAGGCCGCGACGAAGCTCACGAGGAGGCAGAAGCCGAACCAGAGCCCCAGGTACTTCGGCATCGCGGGCATCCCGTTCGGGAGGATCGCGACCAGCGCGACCGGTCCCTTCTCGTACTTCGCCTTGACCGCGGGGTCGGCCATCTGCTTCATGTCCGGGCAGTGGGGCGTGACGTAGATGCCCGGCGCGAGCGAGCCCCCGCCGAGGCCCGCGCGCGCGGCGTCCTCGTTCGGGAGCGGCTTGTAATCCGCCTTGTGGTACTTGATCACCATGTGGATCACGGAGCTCGCGACGAACACCGCGACGGCGGCGACGACGACGGCGAGCCAGACACTCCCGAAGGGCATGGCGGCAACCTGAAGCAGCATGGGGAACCTCCTTGGGCCAGTTGCGCCGGATTCTAGCTGGCAGAAACGGGGAAGAGGGTGCGCTCCCTTTCCTGGACAGGTGCAAGGTCCTTTCGGTTGCCGAGACGGGGAGGGGCTTGGGGAGGGGCGGCGACTCTGGTACCTGAATTGCACCGTGGAGCGCCGATGATCGTGACCTGCCCTGCGTGCGGCCGGAAGGCCGCGGTCGCCGAGGAGGCCCGGGACGTCGTCTGCGATTGCGGGCGGCGCTTCGACCCCTCCGCGCGGCCGACGGTCGCCGACCCGTTCCTCGGCAAGGACCTCGAGGGCTACCGGATCGAGGAGCTCGTCGGCAGCGGCGCGATGGGCACGGTCTACCGCGCCACCCAGCTCTCGCTCGGGCGGCCCGTCGCGGTCAAGGTGCTGCCGCCCAACGTCAGCGACGACCCGCACTTCGTCCACCGCTTCCACCGCGAGGCGGAGATCCTCGCCGCGCTGGCGCACCCGCACGTCGTGCAGGTGATCGACCGCGGCGCGGCCGAGGGACGCTACTTCATCGTCATGGAGTATGTCGACGGCGAGAGCCTCCGCTCGCTGCTCAAGCGCGGCCCCGTGCCGCCGCGCGACGCCTGCCGGATCTGCTCGCAGCTCCTCGACGCGCTCGACTACGCGCACCGGAAGGGCGTCGTCCACCGCGACATCAAGCCCGAGAACATCCTCCTTTCGCGCGAGGGCAACGTGAAGGTCGCCGACTTCGGCGTCTCGCGCTTCCTCGAGGCTGACCCGGGCACGCGGCTCACCCGCACGCACTTCGTCCTCGGCACCTACGAGTACATGGCGCCCGAGCAGCGCGAGTCGGTGCAGGAGGCGGACAACCGCTCGGACATCTACGCGACCGCGGTCGTGCTCTACGAGATGCTCACGGGCGAGCTCCCGATCGGCCGGTTCGACCTCCCGAGCCGGAAGCTGCCGGACGTCGACCGGCGGCTCGACGCGATCCTCAAGAAGGGGCTCGCGAAGGACCCGGCGCGGCGCTACGAACGCGCGAGCGCGATGGCGCGGGAGCTCGGCGAGATCGTCTCCTCGCCCGACCCGGTCCGGGGCCTCGACGCGCTCCGCGAGGCCGTGACGCGCCTCGGCGAGCGTCTCCGCGGGCCCGGCGAGCCCGCGGCACCGCCGCGCCCGCCGAAGTCGTACGACTTCCGGCTCGACCTCCTGCTCACGGTGCTCGGCGTGCTCGGCGTCCTGCTCGCCGTGGTCGGCATCGGGTTCCTCATCGCCGGGGAGCGGATCGAGATCGGGCTCTACCGTCTCGACGACGACTCCGGCGGCCTGATCGTCGCGATCTTCGGCATCGTGCTGTGGCGCGCCGCCGAGCGCGCCCGCCGGTTCGGCACCGGCTCCCGCACGATGCTCCTCGCCCTGACCGCGCTCCTCGCGCCCACGTTCCTCGGGCTCCCGTTCGCGTTCTGGACGTGGTGGGCGCTCGCGGGCTCCGATCTCCGCGCCTACTTCGAGGCGCGCGCGAAGGGCCTCGGCACCGTCGAGGCCGCGGCACGCGCGCAGAACCTGCCGCACCCCGACCCCGACCCGCAGCACGAGGCACTCCGCTGCGCCTCGCTCGCGAACAGGAAGGCCGCGCGCGTGCTCGCGCTGCTCTCGTTCCTGTCCTACGTCTTCTGGATCCTCGTCGCGCTCGACGCGCCGCGCAGGGCGTTCCGCGACGAGGGCTTCGCGTTCTTCCTCGGCACGTGGATCTTCGCCGCGGTCGCGGTCGGGTTCCGCATGCTCGCGCGGCAGGTGCAGCAGCGCGCATGGCTCCACCCGAACGCGTGGACGTGGACGATCCTCTCGCCCCTGGCGCCGAAGACCGCCGCCCGCGCCCGCCTGCTCGCCCAAAAGGATCTTTAGGGCGCCGCTCCAAGGGGCTTTCTTCGGCCTCCCTGCCCCCGGACCCCCTCATCCTCCGTAACCCGCGTGGCGCGAACGACTTGCAGTGACGCGGTTTCCCCGGCACACCCCGTGCGATAGGAGGCGCGTGCGACGGAAGTTGCGGGCCGGCCTCGCGCGTGTCGGGGCCCCTGACAGCAACCGAGCCAAAGGAGGTTTGCGATGAAAAAGCTGATCCTTCTCGGGATCGGACTCGGCTGCGCGGCCGCCTTCATCGGCTTCGATGCCGTGGGGGCCTTTTTCGACAGCGCGCGCGGCGAGGTGCGTTCCAAGCTGATGTCGCCCGAGGTCGAGCTGCAGGCCCAGATCTCGGAGGCGAACGAGCTCGCGGAGAAGTGCGGCGAGTCGGTGATGAACGGGCGCATCTCCCTCGCCCGGCTCGACGCGATGGTGAAGGAGCGCGAGGGCGACGTCGCGCGCCGGGAGAAGGCGCTCGACCGCGACCGCGACGTGCTCGAGAAGCGGCGCACCATGCTCGAGGACAGCCGCACCGTCTACCTGATCAACCGGGAGGAGGTCTCGCGGCGGACGCTCAACCAGGACGCGCTCCTGCGCGCCAAGGCGTTCTCCACCGACCGCGAGATCCTCGATCACCTGAAGACGACGCTCGACGAGATCAAGGCGCAGCGGGTCCAGACCGCGGCCGAGATCGAGGACGCGGTCGTCGAGGAGGCCCGGCTCCAGACCGAGATCGACTCCCTGAAGGCGGAGCTCGAGAACCTGAAGGCGCGCCGCGCCGTCGCGCAGACCCGCGCGGAGGCGGCCTACGTTTTCGACCGCTCCGCGTTCGACAAGGCCCGCGAGCGGATCACGGCGATCCACGTGACCATCGCGGAGCAGAACAAGCGCCTCGACTACTACGGCAAGAACGCGTCGCGCCGGGGTCTCATCCCGGACGACACGGCCGCGACGGAGGAGGACGGGGCCGAGGCGATCACGTCCGTCCTCGGGGACGGCCGGGTTCCGGCGGAAGCGTCGGCCCCGATGGCGATCGCCCGCTGAACTGGTTTGCGATCCGGGGGGGCTTCGGGGCCCCCCCGGACGCGGGGAGGTGCACGATGCGCGCGCTCACGCTGATCCTCGTCGCCGGGCTCCTCGGTCTCTCGGGCTACTACGTCGTCCGCGTCGCGCCGCTCGGCAGCGCGAGGCCGGTCGCGGTGCAGCCGGACGGCGAGGAGTCCTCGGCGCCGACGTTCAACAACAGGGGCGTGCAGCTGGCCCGCGAGGGGCGGGATGCGGACGCGCTCGCATACTTCCGCCGCGCGCACGACTTCCGGCCGCTCGACCCCGTATACACGAAGAACGTCGCGCGCCAGCAGGCGCGCATGCGGAAGGCCGCGTTCGAGCGCGTGCTCGCCGCCGGCGGCGGGATCGCGCTCCTGCTCGTGCTCGCCTGGGGCGTGCGCGGGGCACGCGACCACGCGCGGCTCGCGCGCGTGCGGCTCCGGGGCGACCCCTGGTTCGTGATCCCGCGCGAGGGCGACCGCGCCGAGCTGCCGCTCCGCTTCTCGGAGCCGCTCGGGTGCCTCGTCCGGCGCCACCCGCTCACGATCGTCTGGTCGAGCGCGTGCCACGGCAAGCACATGAAGAGCCGGCCCCCGGTCGACATGCGCGGGAACGCGCTCACGGTGAGGCTCGAGGGCGAGCGCCTCGAGCGCCTGCGCCGCTATCCCGGCGAGTGGAAGGGATTTCTCTACCTCGGAAAGACGCAGGTCGGCGAGGCGGCCGCGAGGGTAGTCTGATGCGCGTGGACGAAGAGAGGCCGACGCGGGCGGACCCTTCCCCTAGGGACCCCTTCCTCGGCCAGATCGTCGGAGGCTGCCGCATCGACGAGGTGCTGGGGCGCGGCGGGATGGGCGTCGTCTACAAGGCGACCCAGCTCTCGCTCAACCGGCCGGTCGCGATCAAGGTGCTGCCGGAGGAGGTCTGTGGGCAGCCCCAGTTCGTGGAGCGGCTCAAGCGCGAGGTGGACGTCCTCTCGCGCCTCTCGCACCCGAACGTCGTGACGGTCCTCGAGCGCGGCGAGACCGAGGGCCGCCTCTACGTGATCATGGAGTACGTCCATGGGACGTCGCTCCGCGAGGTGATCCGGAAGGGGCCGTTGCCGGCCGCGGAGGCGCTCGTGATCGTGCGCGGCGTGCTCTCGGCGCTCGAGCACGCGCACGACAAGGGCATCGTCCACAGGGACATCAAGCCCGAGAACGTGCTGGTCGCGCCCGGCGGCATCGTGAAGGTCGCCGACTTCGGCCTGTCGCGGCTGCTCGACCCGGGCTCCGCGACGCGCCTCACGCACACCCAGCTGCTGCTCGGCACGTTCGAGTACACAGCGCCCGAGCAGCGCGAGAAGGCGAAGGAGGCGGACGAGCGGGCGGACATCTACGCGACGGGCGTCGTCCTCTACGAGATGCTCGCCGGCGAGCTGCCGATCGGTCACTTCGCGGCGCTCTCGCGCAAGCGGCCGAACGAGTGCGACTCGCGGATCGACGCGATCGTCGAGAAGAGCCTCGCGAAGTCGCCCGAGGACCGCTACCAGCGGGCGTCGGAGATGGGTGCCGCGGTGTCGCGCGTGCTCTCCGCCGCGATGGCGCCCGAGCCGCCGCCGGCCGCCCCGCCGCCGCCGCCGCCGCCGCGCGAGGAGCCGCGCCGCAAGAGGCCGGAGATCCACGTCGCTGCCCGGCTGACCGCCGAGGAGGATGCGTGCATCGACGCGCCGAGGCGCCGGCGCTGGGACAAGAAGTACGAGGACCCAGCGAGCGGCGTCGGCTGCCTCGCGTTCCTCGTCCTCCTCTTCGCGGGGCGCGGGCTCCTCGTCGCGATCCTCGGCGCGATCCTGGCGGTCGTCGTCGTGCGCGCCTTGGCGCGTTCCGGGGGCGTCGTCCGGGGAGTCGTGGGGCTCGGCGTCATCGCCGCGGTGGTCGGCGCGCTGCTCCTCTTCACCGGCGGGCGCGCGCCGACCCGGCCGGAGTGGCTCGGTCTCCCGGGGTACGCGGCCGTAGAGACCCGCGGCGAACGGCTCTACGCGAGCGCCACCATCGGGTCCGCACACGGTCCGATGCCCGACCTCGATCGGTTCCTGGACGCCGAGCGGGTCGCCTGGATCGAGGATGTCGCGCCCGTCCCGTTCGGCGTCGGGAGGACGACCGTCGACGTGCGCACGGTCGATGGCAAGGTGGTGATGTCGGTCACGGCCCGACGGCCGGAGTCGCCGGAGCGGGGCTCGTTCGACATGGTCCAGCTCCAGCGGCTCGGCGCGGCGGTCGCGCGGGCGCTCAAGGCCGCCTATCCCGGCGCGTTCGTGGCAGGCTCCGACCTCCCGGAGATCGACACGACCGCCGCCGGTCCGCCGCCGGGCGAGGGCGACCGCTGACGAATGCGGGGCGTGGCAAAATGGTAACTCACAGAATGGACCCGAACGCGCGCACGCGGCTCTCGGAGCAGCCCGTGGACCCGTTCGTCGGCCGCACCTTCGGCGGCTACCGCGTCGAGGGGGTGATCGGGCGGGGCGGCATGGGCACCGTGTACATGGCGAGGCAGCTGAGCCTCGGCCGGCCCGTCGCGATCAAGGTGCTGCCCAAAGACCTCGCGCGCGAGGAGCAGTTCCTCGAGCGCTTCCACCGCGAGGCGGACGCGCTCTCGCGCCTCTCGCACCCGGGCATCGTCGCCGTCTTCGACCGCGGCGAGATCGACGGGCAGCCCTACCTCGTCATGGAATACGTCGAGGGGACGTCGCTCCGCGAGGCCATGCGCGGGGGCCCGCTCCCGCTGGCCGAGACGCTGCGCGTGACCGCGGCCGTGCTCGCGGCGCTCGACCACGCGCACGAGAAGGGCATCGTCCACCGCGACGTGAAGCCCGAGAACATCCTCCTGTCCGGCGACGGCGCGGTGAAGGTCGCGGACTTCGGCCTCTCGCGGCTGCTCGGGCCCGACGACGCGACGCGGCTCACGCGCACGCAGCTCGTGCTCGGCACCTACGAGTACATGGCGCCCGAGCAGCGCGAGCACGCGCGCGAGGCCGACCCGCGCTCCGATCTCTACGCGGTGGGCGTCGTCCTCTACGAGATGCTCGCGGGCGAGCTCCCGATCGGCCGGTTCGCGATGCCGTCGCGCCGGCGTCCGGAGGACTGCGACGCGCGCGTCGACGCGCTCGTGGAAAAAAGCCTCGAGAAGAACCCGGCGGACCGCTTCACGAGCGCGCGCGAGATGGGCGACGCCGTCGAGGCGATCCGGAAGAGCCCGCAGCCGCGCCCCGCGCCCGCGTCCCCCCACGCTCCCCCCGGTTACAGGCCGGTGCGCTTCGAGCACCACCTGGACAACGTCGCGACGATCGACCACGTCCTCGGCACCGTCGCCTACGTGCTCGGCTTCGTGGCGCTCTTCGGCGGGATGGCCGTCGGGACGCCGTTCTTCGTGATCTTCTTCATCGGCGGCTGGTACCTGCGCCAGACGGCGGAGGGACTCCGGAAGTACCGCGCGGCTGCGCGCACCGCGCAGGCGGTGATCGCGATCCTCGCCGCGTGCACCGGGATCCTGTTGCCGCTCTCGATCTACTCGTTCTGGGTGCTCTTCTCGCACCGCGGGCGGACGTACTACGACGCGCGGGGCCGGGGGCTCGACGAGCACGCCGCCGCGCGGCACACGTACCGCGTGCTGGAGGAGCCCTACACGCCGGCTCCGGCGCGTCCGGCGGTTCCCCCGCGCCCCTCGGCGATCCCCGTCCAGTCCATGGTCACTTCGGAGGTCCGGGAGGAACCCTTCGTGCCGCGCCGGTCGCGGCTCGTCTCCGCGGGCTTCTGGATCCTCCTGCTCACGATCGTCGCGGGCGCGCTCCTCGTGGGGGCCGCCCTCGCCGAGCCCTCCCTCCGAATCACCGACGAGGCCGGCGTCACGGTCGCGTTCGGGCTCGTCCTCGCCGGCGGCCTCTTCGCCCTCGGCTTCCTGCGCGCGATCTTCTCCGCGCGCACGAGCGGCGCGGGCGCCGCGTTCGTCGGGCTCTTCCTGTGCGGCATCCTCGGGGCCGGCACGTTCGTCCTCGTCGGGCGCTCGACGACGCCGCCGCATTCGAACATCGTCAGCTTCGGGCCCGCCGAGGCGAACGAACGGTACCTCGGGCGCTTGCGCACGACCGTCCCCGCATCGTTCGACCGCGACTTCTTCCGGGAGAACGACCGCCTCGAAAGGATCGCGCGCCTCGTGGAGGAGCCGATCCCCGCGCTCCGACTGGTCCGCAGGTCGGGCAACTCGCTCTACGTGCAGTACCCGCCGGACGCGAAGAATCCGCGCCGGATCGCGCTCGCGGTGCAGCGGCTCGTGGAGGAGGCGCTGGACGGCGACTTCGAGTCGTACGTGCTCGACCCGGCCCCGGACGACTGGGACTTCCTCTCCCGCCTCCGTTAGGGCTTATCCCATAGGCCCGAGGGCGCTCGTATCCCGCTGCGGGGAAACACCTTACGACGTGCCGGTGCGGCATTGGGGTCCGCACTTTCGGGGCATCTGGCGGCGGAGTCCCCGCTCCCCGCGCCGACGCCCGCTGCCGCCCCCCGGCCCCCCCCTTCTTCCCTTAGAATGCCGCGCCCGTGCCCCACGAGCTCCTCGTCACCCTAACCCGCAGCGGACTCGAGGAGTCGCATCACCTCGGCTCCTACTGCGTCTTTCAGGACGGCCGCGTCGCGCGGAGCCGCGGCGACCTCCGCGTCCCCGTCTACCTGCGTTCGGCGGCGAAGCCTTTCCAGGCCGTCGCCGTCGTCGAGTCGGGCGCGCTCGAGCGGTTCGGGATCACCGAGCAGGAGCTCGCGCTGATCTCGGCCTCCCACAGCAGCTCGCCGAAGCACGCCGAGCTCGCCGCGTCGATCCTCGGGAAGGCGGGCGAGGGGCCCGGACTCCTGCGCTGCGGCGGCCACCGCCCGATCGACAGCAAGGTGGCCGAGGACTACGTCCGCCGCGGCGTGAAGCCCGGCCGCCTCGAGGACAACTGCTCGGGCAAGCACGCCGGGATGATCGCGGCCGCGAAGGCGCTCGGCGAGGACCCGGCGACCTACGCCGAGCCCACGCACCTCGTGCAGCGGCGAAACCTCGAGAACCTCGCGCTCTTCGCGGACGCGGAGATCAAGGTCGGCGTCGACGGCTGCGCGGTGCCCAGCTTCGCCACGGGCCTCGAGGCCGCCGCCCGCGCGATCGCGCGCTACACGACGCCCGAGGGCCACCCGAAGGCCGCCGCCGCGCGGCGCGTCACGAAGGCGATGCTCGCGTTCCCGGAGATGGTCGCGGGCGACGGCCGGTTCGACACGGAGGCCATGCGCGCCGCGAAGGGCCGGCTGATCGTCAAGTCGGGCGCGGAGGGCGTGATCCTCGTCGGCGTCGTCGGCGGGAGCACCGGGATCGCGGTGAAGATCGGCGACGGCGCCGACCGCGCGCTGCACGCCGTCGTCGCGGCTCTCCTGAAGGACATGGGCCTCCTCGACTACCCGCAGCCGCGCGACGTGAAGACCCGCGAGGGGAAGTCCGTGGGCGAGATCCGGGTGACGCTGTGAGGCGCGTATCGGACGTTCCCCGGATCCCGCGGCTCAAGCGCGACGCCCACAAGGGCGACCGCGGGCGCGTGCTGATCGTCGCCGGGTCGTTGCGGATGTCGGGCGCCGCCCGGCTGGCGGGGGGGGGGGGTCTGCGGGGGGGAGGGGGCCTCGTCACCGTGGCGACGCCGGACTGCGTCCACGCGGTCGTGGCGTCGGACCTCCCGTGCGCGCTCACGCTGCCGCTGCCCGCGCGGCGCGGCGCGTTCGCGGCCTCCGGCGCGGCGCGCGCGCGCGAGTTCGCCGACGCGGCCGACGCCGTGGCGATCGGCCCCGGCATCACGCTGGACGCAGGGGCGTTCCTCGCCCGCTTCCTCAAGGGGCTGGAAAAGCCGGTCGTGCTCGACGCGGACGCGCTGAACATCCTCGCGCGCGAGCCCGACTTGAAGGACACCTTCTCCGCGCCGCGCATCCTGACCCCGCACCCGGGCGAGGCGGCGCGCCTCCTCGGCGACAAGCTCCCCGAGGACCGCGCCGCGGCGGCGGCGATGCTGGCGGAGCGGTACCAGGCGGTGGCCGTGCTCAAGGGAATGCACACGGTCGTGAGCGACGGCGACAGCGTCTACGTCGAGCGCGGCGGCAATCCCGGGATGGCCACCGGCGGGACCGGCGACGTCCTCGCCGGCCTCATGGGGGCGCGTCTCGCGATGGGCGTTGCGCCCTTCGACGCCGCCGTGCAGGCGGTCCACGCCCACGCGCGCGCCGGCGATCTCGCCGCCGCCGCGGTCGGCGAGCACGGCATGATCGCGACCGACCTCGTCGCGAACCTGTCGGCCGCGCTCGGGGAGCTCTGCGAGGAGTCGCCCCGCCGCATGAAGCCGGGCGGAAGCCGCCGCCGGGAGTGAGCGCGGCGCACCGCCGCCCGGCGTGCGAGAATCGAACCGGGGCCCCCGGGCTCCCGTAGCGTAATGGGCGTGCTCCTCCCGCTTCTCCTCCTCGTCGCCTACGAGCTGCCCGACCTCGAGAAGATCCCCGCCCCCGATGCCCCCCACGCGTCCCGTATCGAGAAGGCCCTCGCGACCATCCGCACCGGCGAGGGGCCCGAGGTGGACGTTGCCGTCCGCGACCTCGCCCTCTGCGGCGAGTGCGCCCTCGGAGCGATCGTCCGCCGCCTCGGCGAGGCCCCCGCGGGCGAGCGGCTCCTCCTCCTCGCCGCGGCGAGCCCGATGCCGCGGGCGGCACCGCTGCTCGAGCAGGCGCGGGCGGACGAGCACCCCGCCGTGCGCGCGTGGGCAGGCCCGGCGAAGCGCGAGAAGGACCCGCCGTTGCGCGAGATCGCGGAGGCGTACCTGGACCTCCTCGCGGTCGCGGAGCAGCGCCTCTACGGCGACGCCGACGAGGACTTGCGCCCGCTCCGGGACCGGATCGAGCGCCGGGAGGACTCGTTCGAGGTGCGCCGGCGGAGGTTCCGCGAGGACAAGGAGCTCCAGGAGGTGCTGCGCGGCGAGCGCGACCGCGCGGCGACGCGGTTCGCGCGCGCGGGCGCGCTGGCGCTCGAGCGCGGCGAGATGAGGCCGGACCTCGAGGATCCGGTCTTCGTGCTCTTTACGGCCCTCCTGCGCGAGGAGGGCGACGCGGCGTACTACGCGACCGTCGCGCTCGTCCATGCAGGAGAGAAGGTGGCGCCGGCGCTCGAGGTCCTGCTCGGGCGGGAGAGCCAGGAACCGAAGAAGATCGTGCGCATCCTCCGCGCGATCCGGCCGGAGGGCGCCAGCCGCCTCTACGACGGTTTCCTCGTCCGGAGGCCCGACATCCAGCACGCGCTCGTGGACATCGCGCCCGAGGTGCTCGAGGGCAAGGCGCTCGTCGCGTTCCTCGAGGAGGCGGCGGCCGAGGCGGACGAGTCCGTGCGCATCGCCGCGCTCGACGCGCTGCTCGAGCTGCCGGCCCCCGCGGGGCGCGAGCCCGCGCGGACGCTGCTCGACCCGGAGCGGTTCGGCCCCGGCGAGTACAAGCGCGCGGCGGAGCTGCTCGCCCGCTGCGGCGAGCTGGAACCGCTCGAGCTCTTCGCCACGCTCCCGCCGGCGCCGCCCGGCCCCTCGGGCGACACGCCGCGCATCTCGAACCTGCGCGCGGCGGCGCAGACCGCGCTCCGCGGCGCGAGCGGCGACGCCGTCGAGGCGATGGGGCGGCGCTTCCTCGAGGCGGAATCGAAGGGCGTGCGCACGCTCGGCATCGACCTCGTGCGCGACCGCGACGCGCTCGTCGCGCGCGCCCGCGCGGAACCCGGCGACGACCTGGCGCGCGCCGCAATCCTCCGCCTCCTCGCGCTCCACCCCGACGCCGCGGAGACCGCGGTGGAGATCCTGCACGCGCGCGGCCTCGAGGCGGACACGCCCGTGCTCCGGCGCCTCCTCGATGCGGGCCGCGTCGACCTCGTCGTCACGCTCGCGGCCACCCAGTCCGCCGCGCTGCACATCCTGTCGAACCTGCCGTCGATCGATCCAGAGCGCGAGACCGCGCTCCTCGCGATCCTCGACCAGGCGCCCGCCGCGCAGAGGCGCGACGCCCTGGGCGCCGTCGCGGCGCTCGGCACGGAGCAGGCGCGCCTGCGCTGCGAGGCCCTTCCCGACCTCGCGCTCGAGGTGCTGTGCCAGCGCGCCCGGTCGGGCCTGCGGGTCGCGTTCGCGTTCCCGCTCAAGCGGTTCGTGGCCGGCGCGGACGGGCCGCGGCTGAAGCTCCTCGCCGAGGTCGCGGAGGGTCTGCCGTCGATCGAGCCCGGCCTCTTCTTCGATCTTTTCCGCGCGTGGGGAGGAGTGGAGGGCCCGGGAACCGAGGAGGGGCCGGCGCAGGAACGCACGCGGCTCTTCGACGGGATCGCGCGGACCGACGACGCGGTGAGCGCGAAGCTCCTCTTCGATCTCCTCGTCGCGGGCGAGACGAAGGAGCCGTCGCTCGCGATGGGGACCCTGATGGTCGCCGCGAAGCACCTGACGGCGGAGGACCTCGTGCGGCTCCTTCCGCTGCTGCGGGCGCAGGTCGCCGAGGAGCGGCCGCTGGCCGGCGCACGGCCGCCGCCGCAGAGCAAGCTTCGCGCCGCGCTCCTGCGCGGCGGCTGCAACGCGCTCGGCTACGCTCGCGTGGAGGCGGCGCTCGACGACCTCTGTGACATCGTGCTCGACCCGACGCTCCAGCCCGCGGCGTTCGACTGGCCGAAGCCGGGCGAGGAGAGCTACGCGCCCTACTGGGCGCTCGACGCGCTGCGGGACTTTCCGGCGGCGACGGTCGACGCGGCGTTCCGGCGCGCGCTCGCGCGGGCGGAGGCGGACGGGCGGCTCGCCGCGTGCGACCCGGGCGACCTCGACGGCCTGGTCTCGATCTGCCGGAACGGCCTCGGGAAGGAGTGGTGGACGCGCGGCCGGGCGCTCCACGAGGTCGCGCTCGCGCTCTGCGACGCGATCGAGCGGATGCCCGGCGCGGACATGTCGTACGACCGGATGGTCGCGCTCGGCGGCCTCGGACGTTACCCGGAGGCGGCTGCGGCGGCGCGCGTGGCGGCCGGGCGCCGGCGCGCCGGCGGCTTCACGGCGCTCGACGGCGACGGCACGCCCGAGT